>NZ_JAKQYH010000052.1:0-228868 GCF_022343545.1 Streptomyces arenae | reverse complement strand
CCGCCGCGCGTACCGCCGAGGCGGCCGGGGAGGGCGTCGGCACCTTCCCGATCTTCCCCGGTACCGCGGAGGAGGCCCGGGCGATGGGCGGCCGGCACGGTTTCGAGGGCTTCGAGTACTACTGCACCGACCGCGCCCAGCACCCGCGCTCGGCGAAGGAGTTCACCTGGAACAGCCTCGACCGCATCGCGGCCTTCGACCCGTTCCGCTTCATCCACCTCATCGCCCCGCGCCCGCTGCTGATCATCCTCGGCACCGARGCCGTCACCAGGCACATGGGCGTCGAGGCCTTCACCAGCGCGCAGGAACCCAAACACCTGCACTGGATCGAGGGCGCCAGCCACGTCGACATGTACGACAAGCGCGAGTACGTCGACCCGGCCGTCGCCGAGCTCACGGCCTTCTTCGAGCAGGAGCTCGCGCCGGTCACCGTCGCCGCCTGACACGGCAGCCGCCGCGCCCGACCGGGCCCGGCGGCTCGTCCCGCGACCAGCAGGCGATCCGCTCAACCGTCGCCGACACTGATTCAAGCGGCTGGAGGGCACATAGCAGCGCACGTTCCCGCCCGCCCACCGCTCCCTTGCCTTCTAGCTGTAGGAAGATCCGTTAAGTTGCGTGGTCGATGTGGTTCCCATCCAAGCGGGCGAAGACAACCAGAGGATGAGCTCCTTCCGGTGCGGTGTCCACCTGTCGGCCGCCCGAGGCGGACTCGACGGGCGTGCTCCGTTGGCGTCGGCGGCTGCGCCTACCTCACCAGGGGCCTCCCCCTGCCGCGGGCGTGCAGCTCCTGACCGAGGCTGACTCCCCCGCGTCCACGCTGCACGGGCGCGTGGCCAGTAGCCAAGACCGACAAGTAGTCGCGGACATGTGAGCCGACACCACGGAAATTACGCCCCCGGGTACTCGCCGGGCGAGCTGACATCGGCCGGGCCCACATCAGCCTGGAACCCGTGGCCGTACGTTCCGACGCGGCCGATGGTCAGCTTCTCGAAGCGATGTCCGGTGTCCTGCTACGGGTGTCAGTTCAGCCGACAGCCGGGTCGCGGAGCGCGCGGCGGGTGCGGGTGGCGACCGGGAGGGGGTGGTCCGGGCTGCATGGATACATGTCCTGTTCGACGATCACGAAGGTGTCGTCGGGCAGGTGCGCGAGGCCCTCGCCGATCTCCTGGAGGCTGGGCACCCTCTGTGGCGGCTCGCACACGCCGCCGAGCTCCACGGCCGTCGCGAAGGGGAACTGTTCGCGGTCGGCCCTGTCGAGTATCTGCGGGTCGACCTGTTCGAGGTGGACGTACCAGATGCGTCGGCACCGCCCACTTCCTCGTCCAGTTGATGCCGCCCCTGGGCCGGCTGCCGGCCGAAGGCTCGTGGCCCGGCGCCCTCTCCTTCATCCTGGCCGCCGGCCCCATTGCCCAGTCCAGCGCCGACATCACCGGCCGGCCGACCGACACGACTCTCGAACAGGCCACGAAGCCGTCCGCGCCTGGCTCGACGGCGGTCCTATCGGGAACATGCCTTCCAGGATCATCGGGCGTGTCGTCTTCGGGTGGTCCGGCGTCGCGTCGGGCTTGGCGCGGCGCGTCGCCGGTCTCGTACGGACGCTGGTTACGCCTGGATCCGCACCCGCAGAGAAGCGGACGTGTGGGCGGTGACCTCGTCCGCGGTGACGCCGGGGGCCGTCTCGACGAGCGTCAGTCCGTCGGCGGTGACGTCGAGGACCCCGAGGTCGGTGATGATGCGGTGCACACAGGTCCGGCCGGTCAGCGGCAGGGTGCACTGTTCGACGAGTTTGGGGCTGCCGTCCTTCGCGGTGTGCTCCATCAGCACGATCACTCGCCGGGCTCCGTGCACCAGGTCCATCGCACCGCCCATCCCCTTGACCATCTTGCCGGGGACGGTCCAGTTGGCCAGGTCGCCCGCGGCCGACACCTGCATGGCGCCGAGCACCGCCGTGTCGATGTGCCCGCCCCGGATCATCCCGAAGGACAGCGCGGAGTCGAAGAACGAGGCACCGGGCAGTACGGTGACCGTCTCCTTCCCGGCGTTGATCAGATCCGGGTCCACCTCGTCCTCGTGCGGGTAGGGACCGGTGCCGAGGATGCCGTTCTCGGAGTGCAGGGTGACGTGCACGTCCGGCGGCAGGTGGCCGGGAATCGTGGTGGGCAGGCCGATGCCCAGGTTGACGTAGGAGCCGTCGGTCAGCTCCAGCGCGGCACGGGCCGCCATCTGGTCACGGTTCCAGGCCATCAGTGTCGTACCGTCCCTTGTGTCGAAGACGCGGAGATAGTGCGGCGTTCGATCTTCTTGGCGGCCGCCTGCTCGGGGGTGAGGACGACGATCCGTTGCACGAACACGCCGGGCAGATGGACCTGGTCCGGTCCGAGGGCGCCGGGCTCGACCAGCTCCTCCACCTCGGCGATCGTGATCCGGCCGGCCATCGCTGCCAGCGGGTTGAAGTTGGCGGCGGCCTTGCGGAAGACCAGGTTGCCGTGGCGGTCCCCGCGCCAGGCGCGGACTAGTGCGAAATCGGTGGTGATGCCGTGCTCCAGGACGTACGTCCGGTCCGCGAAGGTCCGGCTCTCCTTCACCGGGGAGGCGACGGCGACCGAGCCGTCGGGGCCGTACCGCCAGGGCAGCCCGCCGTCGGCTACCTGGGTACCGACCCCGGCGGGGGTGTAGAACGCCGGTATGCCGCACCCTCCGGCGCGCAGCCGCTCCGCCAGGGTGCCCTGGGGGGTCAGCTCGACCTCCAGTTCCCCGGACAGGTACTGCCGGGCGAACTCCTTGTTCTCACCGACGTACGAGCCCGTCACCCGGGCGATGCGGCGGGCGGCGAGCAGGACGCCGAGTCCGGCGCCGTCCACACCGCAGTTGTTGGACACCACCGACAGCGCGGTGGCGCCCTGTTCGTACAGCGCGCCGATCACGACCTCCGGCACTCCGCTGAGGCCGAACCCACCGACGGCCAGTGACGACCCGTCGGTGATGTCGTGGACCGCCTCGACGGCGGTCGCGCAGACCTTGTTCACGGCTGGGGCTCCTTGTTCGGTGCGGGGACGCCGAAGAGGCGCAGCTGGAGGGCGAGGGTGGCGTAGTAGCCGACGAGTGTGGACAGTTCGAACAGCACGGCCTCGCCGAGGGCCGCGCGCGCCTCGGCGTACCAGGCGTCGTCCAGGTGTTCCGGACGTGCGGCGAGCATGCGTGCGGCCGACCAGGCGGCACGTTCGAAGGGATCGGCGAAACCGGGGTCGGTGTCCTCGCGCAGCGCGCTCAGCTCGGCCTCGGTCAGTCCGGCGGCCCTGCCGACGGCTTCGTGGGCGTACCGTTCGAAGTCGCTGTCCCACACGGTGGCCACCACCAGGATGGCGGTCTCGCGCACCCGGGGCGGCAGATCCGTGGCGAAGCGGATCGCCGCGCCGAGGGCCTGCAACGCGCCGCCCAGCCGGGGACTGGACAGCATGGCGTTGAAAGGGCCGTTGAGGTGTCCCCGGTCGTCGGTGAGGGCGAAGAGCCGGGGGCCGGCGGCGCGCGGGCCGCCGGTGATCTCCTCGTACAGGGCCCGTTGTGCGGGCGAGAGCCGGTCGGGGCGGAACAGGGGAAGGCGGCCGGTGCGGGGCCCGGATGTCATCGCGGGGTGTCCGTCCGGTCGTGCCGCGCGGCCCCGGCCGCCACGTCGCGCGCCAGCGACGCCAGGTCCGCGTCGGTGAGCAGGCGGCCCTCGCGGGTCATCACCGCGCGGGCCCGCAGCAGCACCTCGTCGACCTGGCCGGTGGTGATCTCGACACCCAGCGCGGCCAGTTTGTCGGCGAGGGTGTAGGGGCCGCTGTCGGGGGTGAAGGGCACCGTGCGGGCGTTCCCGACGAGGGTGGGCTCCAAGCAGTTGTGCAGCAGCGGATCGACCGCGGTCTCCTGGGTGATGAGGTCCATGCCTCCCCAGGAGAAGGCGCTGGTGCCGGTCACCGGGTGGTTCCAGGCGAGGTGATAGCCGGTCAGCGCCTCGCCGGCGCGGGCCAGCCCCGTCAGCCGCTCGGTCTCGATCCCGGTGCTCACCCCGTACAGCGTCTCGAACGCCATGGCGGTGGCGGCGAGATCGGCGTTGCCGGGGCCGCCGCAGTAGCCGTTGACGGACAGCTCGACGACGTCGGCGCCGGCCCGGACCGCGGCGACCGCGCAGCCGACCGCCAGTCCGAAGGTGTTGTGCGGATGCAGGCCCACCTGCACGCCGGGGGCGAGTTCCCTGGTGCGGGCGACCAGATGGCCGTATGCCTCGGGGCTCATGGCGCCGGGACCGTCGAAGAGGGTGAGTTCGGTGGCGCCCGCCTCCGTGAGCACGGCGACCGACTCCTGAAGCACCTCCTCGGTGAGGTAGGACACCATCAGCATCGGGACGACCGCGTCCAGGCCTCGGGACCGGGCGTGCCGGATGAGGGGCACCGCCCGGGCGAGCACGTCGGCCCGGCCGCGCGGGGTGTCCGGGCTGCGCCACTCCTCGCCCCGCCATGCCTTCTGGTAGATCGCCGGGTTGTAGATGAGGGACGCCTCGCCGAGGCCCTGCACCCAGATCTGCACGGCGTCGTAGCCCGCGTCGGCGGCGCGGTCGATGTCCTGCGTGGTGCGCAGCAGCGGCAGCACGGCCCGGCAGTCGGTGTTCTCGCCCTTGATGACCTCGATCTCGGCGCGCAACGCCTTGTCGTCGCGCCCGGCGAGCCCGGCCGTGACGACCTCGCGGACACCCGCGCCGACGAGCCGGCGCAGATACGCCTCCTTCGCCTCGGTGGAGGCGACGACGCCCGGCAGGGTCTCCACCGACCGCAAGGTGGCGTCGCGCAGCCGTACCGAGCCGGGCATCGGCCCGCGCACCTCCGGCCGGCGGTTGAGCGGGCTCACCGACCAGCGGCCCGGCTCGTACGCGCCCGGCGTGCGTTTGGCCGCCAGTTCCGCGCGGAAGGAGGCGATCTCCTCGTCGGTGAATACGGGCGGCTTCTCCATGGGCCCTCCGGGCGGCTCTCCAAGGCGGTCTGTGCCGTGTCATTCAAGCATCGCCGCCGACTCGCTGTCGACACTAAGGCGTAACAAGTGGCGTTGAGCGGCGGTTCCTCGCTTGGATGTTTACTTTCTGTCGACACTAAGTGAAACTCTCGACAGTTGGAACGCCACACTCGACCCGAGGGAGACAACCGTGACCCAAGACGTGCCCCCCGTCCGGCCCGGCCGTCTGGCCGGACGGACCGCCGTCATCAGCGGCGCCGGCAGCGTCGGTCCCGGCTGGGGCAACGGCCGCGCCACCGCCGTGATCTTCGCCCGCGAGGGCGCCACCGTGTACCTGACCGACCGCGACAAGGACGCGCTGGAGGTCACCGCCCGGCAGATCCGTCAGGAGGGCGGGCTGGCGCACACCGAACTGCTGGACGTGACCGAACCGGAGGCCGTGGCGGCCTACTTCGAGCAGGTGGAACGCGAGGCCGGCCGGATTCACATCCTGGTCAACAACGTCGGCGGATCCCGCGCCGGCGGAGCGGCCGAGCTCTCCCTGGAGGACTGGGACAGCCAACTGCGCACCAACCTCACCAGTGCCTTCCTGGCGTGCAAACAGGTCGTGCCGATCATGCGGCGCGGCGGCGGGGGCGCGATCGTCAACACCGCCTCGGCGTCCGGGCTGCGCTGGACCGGCGCCGCGCAGGTGGGGTACGCGGCGGCCAAGGCCGCGGTCATCCAGATGTCCCGGGTCACGGCCGTCCAGTACGCGCCCGACGGGATCCGGGTGAACACGGTCGTCCCGGGCCAGCTGCACACCCCGATGGTCGAGGCCCGGCTCGCCGGGCAGCGCGCGGGCGGCGACGTGGCGAAGCTGCTGGCCCAGCGGCAGGCCCGGATCCCGCTGGGGTTCATGGGCGACGGCCGGGACACGGCGTACGCGGCGCTCTTCCTGGCGTCCGACGAGGCCCGCTTCGTCACCGGCACCGAGATCGTGGTCGACGGCGGAATGACGGCCCGCTGTGACTGAACCGGCCCTGCACGAAGCGGCGCCCACCCCGGGCTGCCCGCCTCCGCACCCGGCGCCGCGCAGCCCCTCCCTCGTGCTGCCGCCGGACAGCTGCGACGCGCACTGCCACATCCTCGGGCCGGCCACGGTGTTCCCGTACGCGCCCGAGCGCACCTTCACCCCGGTCGACGCCCCCAAGGAGCAGGTCGCGGCCCTCCACGCCCACCTGGGCCTGTCCCGCGCCGTGGTCGTCCAGTCGTCGTGCAACGGCCATGACCACAGGGTGCTGCTCGACGCACTCGCCGCCGGGGGCGGCCGGCTGCGCGGAGTCGCACTGATCGGCGAGACGACCACCCGGGAGCAGATCGAGGAACTGCACCGTGCGGGCGTCCGGGGCTTCCGGCTCAACTTCCTGCCGCACCTGCGCAGCGCGCCGACCCGCGAGGAGATCGACTCCGTACTGGAGCGCGTGGACGGCCTCGGCTGGGTCACCGAGATCCATGTCAAGGGACAGGAGGTGGCCCGGTACGAGCCCCTCATCCGTTCCCTGCCCGGCCGCGTGGTCATCGACCACCTCGCGCGGGTGGACCTGGCGGACGGTGCCCGCAACCCCGCCCTGCGCAGTCTGCGCGCCCTGCTGGACTCCGGCGACGTCTGGCTCAAGGTGAGCGGCGTGGACCGGATCTCCCGCCAGGGCCCGCCCTACGCGGACGCCGTCGCACTGGCCGGCTCCTTCGTGGCGCACGCACCTGAGCGGGTGGTGTGGGGCACCGACTACCCGCACGTGAACATCGAGGGCGCCGCCCCCGACGACGGCCTGTTGGTCGACCTGCTCGCCGACATCGCCCCCGACCCCGGCCTGCTGCGCCGCCTCATGGTCGACAACCCGGCCGCGCTCTTCGACTTCCCGTCCGGTCCGTCCGTAGCGGACGGTCCGTCCGACCCGCGCCTGGAGCAGACATGAACGACTTCGACGGCACCTTCCTCGTCCGGGGCGCCACCGGCTACGAAGAGGCCCGGCTCGGCGCCGTCTGGAACGAGCGCAAACCCGACCGCCACCCCGACGCCATCCTCCTGGCCGCCACCGACCGGGACGTCCAGGAGGGGGTGCGCTGGGCGGCCGCCCGTGACACCCGGGTCAGCGTCCGGTCCGGTGGACACAGCTGGATCGGCACCGGGGTGCGCGACGGCGGCCTGCTGATCGACCTCTCCGCCCTGGACGAGGTGGTCATCGACGCCCCGAACCGCCGGGCGACCGTCCGCCCCGCGGTCCAGGGCACCCGCTTCAACGCCCTGCTCGCCGCCGAGGGCCTGGTCTTCCCCAGCGGTCACTGCCCGTCGGTGGGAGTGGGCGGATTCCTGATCGGCGGCGGCTACGGCTGGAACTCCCGGGCCCTGGGGCCGGCCTGCTTCAGCGTGGAGGCGGTCGACGCCGTGCTGGCCGACGGGACCCTGGTGCACGCCACCGACGACACTCATCCCGACCTGATGTGGGCGGTACGCGGTTCAGGGCCCGGCCTCTTCGCGGTCGTCACCCGCTTCCACCTGCGGGTGTATCCGGCGTACGAACAGATCCTGCGCAGCGCGTACGTCTTCCCGTACGAGATGCGCGACGAGGTGCTCGCGTGGAGCCACGAGACCGTGCCGGACATCTCCGACTCGCTGGAGATGTCGGCCAAGGTGGCCTTCACGCCGGGCCTGGACCGCCCGACCACGATGATCACCGCGGCGGCCTTCTGCACCCCGGACGAGGGGCCCGCGATGCTGGAGCCGCTGGAGAAGGCACCGTTCCTCCGGCACGCCCTGCGCACCGCGGAGCGGCTGCCGTCCAGCCTGGACGACCTGTACGCGCTCTCCGACGCGCTCACCCCCAAGGGCCGGCGGTACGCGGTCGACGGGGTGTGGACCGACGCCCCGGTGGAGCGGGTGCTGGACGCCGGGCGGGGGGTACTGGACGGGCTGCCCAACCGGGACAGCTTCCTGCTCTGGATGCTCTGGGGCGGTCAGCCCACCCGCGAGAACGCCTGCTGGTCCACGCAGGCACGGCTGTACTTCTCACCGAACGCCCTCTGGCACGACCGCGCCGACGACCTGCGCAACGAGACCTGGGCCCATGACTCCCTGCGGGCTCTGGCCCCGCTCGCGCACGGCACCCAGTTCGCCGACGCCAACCCGGCCGACCGGCCCGACCGCGGGCTGGAGGCGGAGCAGGCCGCACGGCTGGAGCTGCTGCGGCACCGGTACGACCCCCAGGGACTGTTCCGCACCTATCTGTCCCCCAAGGAGTCCACCACGGCGCTCGCCCTGCGTCGGCGCATCAAAGAAATCGCCTAGTGTCGACAGATAGGCGAAATCGTGGCGAGCAAGACCCTTGACCGCCATTTTGTGTCGACAGTAACGTCGGAATGTCTGCACCACCCAAGGAGCCCAGTTGTCCAGGTCGTCCGATCCGAACCCTGCCCGGTCCATGCGCGGAACTGTCATCCGTCGTGGTGATGCCAGCTATGAGAACGCCCGTCTCGGCGCCGTGTGGAACGAGCGCAAGCCGGACCGGTTCCCCGACGTCATCGTCATCGCCGAGGACGAGCAGGACGTCGTCCTGGCCGTGCGCCTCGCCCGGGCGGAGGCACTGCGCGTCTCCATCCGCTCCGGCGGACACAGCTGGGTCGGCAACGGGGTGCGCGACGGAGGTCTGCTGATCGACCTCTCCCGGCTTCAGGAGATCGACGTCGACCCCCGAAGCCGCACCGCCCGCGTCCAGCCGGCCGCCAAAGGCCCGGCCATCCAGCAGGCCCTCGCCGAGCACGGTCTGTTCTTCCCCACCGGTCACGCCCCGACCGTCGGCATCGGCGGCTTCATCCTGGGCGGCGGCTACGGCTGGAACTCCCGTCACCTCGGACCGGCCTGCCTGAGCATCCGCGCCATCGACGTGGTCCTCGCCGACGGAACGCTCGTGCACGCCACCGACGAGACCCACCCCGACCTGCTCTGGGCGGCACGGGGCAGCGGCCCCGGGTTCTTCGGCATCGTCACCCGCTTCCACCTGGACGTGTACGAACGCCCGACGAAGATCGTCCGGACCGTGCACAGCTACCCGCTCGCCCTCCGCGACGAGGTGCTGGCCTGGTCCTACGACACCCTGGGGACCCTGCCCACCACCGTGGAGTTCTCCGCGAAGGTCGGCTTCACCCCCGGGCTCGACACCGGGACCGTCTCCCTGACCGCCACCGCCTTCTGCACCCCTGAACACGGCCCGGAAGCCCTGGCGCCCCTGGAACAGGCTCCCTTCCGTGACCAGGCGGTACGTGCCCTGGTCGGCCAGGAGACCACCATCGGGGAACTGTACGACATCGCGGACCGACTCAACCCGGAAGGCCTGCGCTGGGCCGTGGACGGCGTATGGGCCGAGGGGCCCGTCGAGGAGATCCTGACCGCCGCCGCGCCCGTCCTTGACGGCATCCCGAGCGGCACCAGCTTCGTGCTGTGGATGCTGTGGGGCCACTATCCGCCGCGCCCCGACGCCTGCTGGTCCGCCCAGGCGAAGGCCTACCTCTCGCCCAACGCCGGCTGGAGCGACCCGGCCGAGGACCTGGTCCACGAGAACTGGGTCCACGGGTCCCTGGCGGCAGTACAGCACCTGTCAAAGGGCCTGCAGTTCTCCGACAACAACCTGGCCGACCGCTTCGACCTCGGCCTCAGCCCCGAGAACGCCGAACGGCTGGAGAAGATCCGCGGTGTCCACGACCCCGACGGGTTCTTCCGGACGTACATGGCACCGGCCGAGTCCACCACCGCCTACGCCGTCGCGGCGCGCTCGTAGCGCCGCGGCCCCCGTCTCCCCGCAACCGCGGGCCCCCACAGCATCAGTACAGAGCCGCATTCGCTCGTAGGCGCGCGTCCACGAGCCGTCGTAACCGTGCAAAGGAGCACATGTCCATGTCGAAGCTCACGAGACACCCGCTGGGCCGCCGTCTCTCCCTCGCCCTCGTGACGCTCGCCGTCACCGCTCCGCTCGCCGCCTGCGGCTCGGACTCCTCCGGCGCGAAGTCGGACGACGGCACCGCGAAGATCACCGTGCTGCGTTCCAACGGCGCCATCTTCGAGCCGCTCTACATAGCCGAGCAGCAGGGCTACTTCAAGGACGCGGGCCTCGACGTCACCATCAAGGCAGGCGCCCAGGACACCTCGCAGAACGCGCCGTCCGTCCTCAACGGCGAGGCCCAGTTCGCCATGACGGACAGTTCGGGCTTCCTCAAGGGCGCCGCGAAGAACATGCCGATCCGGATCGCCACCGGTCTTCAGTCCGCCACCACCAGGACCGACCCCACCGACGGCCTGCTGGTCAAGAAGGGCAGCCCCATCACGTCCTTCAAGGACCTGGAGGGCAAGACCGTCGGCCTCGCGGCGCTCGGCGGCACCATCCAGTTCATCGTCGAGTACCTGGTCGAGAAGGACGGCGGTGACCCGGGCAAGGTCAAGTTCGTCGCCCTGCCGACGCCCTCCCTGACCGACGCGGCCAAGACCGGCAAGACCGACGCCGTCTACTCCTTCGGCGCCTTCTACTCGGCCGCCAAGTCGGCCGGGCTGCAATCCATCGGCAACGGCATGAACGACCTGCCGGGCATTCCCCAGGGTGTCCTCTTCTCCACCCAGAAGTACCTGTCCGCGAACGCCGCCACGGCGAAGAAGTTCACCGCCGCCGTCGCCAAGGCGATCACCTACGCCAACGCGCACCCCGAGGCGGTCAAGGCGATCCAGGCGAAGTACACCACGCTGTCCGCCGACTTCATCAAGGACGAGCAGGTCTCGTACTACGACAAGACCGTCAACAAGACCGTGATGCGGACCGTCATCACGAAGATGCACCAGTACGGCCTGCTCAGCAGCTCCCCCAAGGACAGCGCCATCTACTGGGACCAGGCTCCGACCACCACCGGCGGCTGACCGACAGCAGAGGTACACCACACCATGGCCATCTCCACCGAGGGCCGGCGTCCGGCCCCCGGCCGGGCGCGCACCACCGTGCGCGCCCGGCCGGGGGGCCCCGGGCGGTCCGGGCTCCTCCTGCTCCAGCTTTCCGCCGTTGCGGCGGTCCTCCTGACCTGGGCGGCCGTCGCGGCGGCCGGTCTCGTGAGCTCCACGGCCCTGCCCGGCCCGGCATCGGTGTTCGGGAAGTTTCCGGGCCTGTTCAGCAGCGGCGCCTATTGGCAGGCAGTCGGGGACACCCTGGACGGGGCCCTGACGGGCTTCGCCGTCGCCATCGTGATCGGGGTCCCGCTGGGGCTGGTGACCGGGACGTACGCGGCGGCCGAGCAGTCCTCGCGGCTGCTCGTGGACGTGCTGCGCTCGTTCCCCGTCATCGCGCTGCTGCCGGTGTTCCTGCTGGTGCTGGGATCGACACCGACGATGAAGGCCACGGTCGTCTTCCTTGCCTGCGTCTTCCCCATCTTCCTCCAGGCCCAGTACGGCGCCCGGTCCGTGACCCCGATGATCGCGGAGACCGTGCACAGCTACCGGGTGCCGAAACTGCTGCGCTTTCGCAAGGTGGTCCTGCCCAGCGCCACGCCCTCGATCATGACCGGTCTGCGGCTCGCGGCGACCACCTCCGTCCTCGTGGCGATCGGCGTCGAGGTGCTCACCACCCTGCCCGGCATCGGCCACGAGGTCGTGAACGCGCAGCAGGGCGGCGCGTCGGCCCAGGCCTACGCGTACATCATCACGGCGGGCGCGATCGGCTACCTGATCAATCTGCTGTCCCAGTCCGCCGAAGCCCGGCTGCTGCGCTGGCGCCCGCCGGCGGCCACCGAATGAGGCGGGGAGAGACACCATGTCCCTGAAACCCCCGGGCGCCTTCTGGACGTCCGCGCTCAAGCAGCTGTGGCTGCCGGTCCTGTGCGTCGCCGTGCTGCTGGTCGGCACGGCGGGCAACACCAGCTTCTACTTCCCGCCGGCGACGGAGGTGCTCACCACCCTGTGGCGGGAGCTCGTGCACGACGGGCTGGTGGACGATCTGTGGTTCTCCCTGCGCAACATCGTCGCCGGGCTGGCCGCCGCCACCGTCGTCGGAGTCGGCGCGGGACTCGTCATCGGCGAGAGCAGGCTGCTGCGGCAGGCCACCGCCCCGCTGCTGGACTTCGCCCGCGCGACCCCGACCGTGGCGTTCGTCCCCGTCATCATCCTCACCCTCGGCATCGGCTCGGGCCCCAAGATCTTCCTGATCGCCCTGGGCTCCCTCTGGCCGATCCTGCTCAACACCATCAGCGGTGTGCACGGCATCAACCCGGCCGTGCACGAGACCGCGCACAGCTACCGCATCCCGCTCAGGCTGCGCCTGCTGAAGGTCGTCCTGCCCGGGGCCCTGCCACAGATCTTCGCCGGCATCCGGGTCGCCCTGTCGATCTCGGTGGTCCTCATGGTCGTCAGCGAGATCTACGGTTCGCCCGTGGGCCTGGGCAACTTCATCCTGCAGAGCGGCTCCAGCTTCGCCGTCCCGGAGACCTGGGCCGGCACCGTGCTCATCGGCATCCTCGGTTACGGCCTGAGCGTGCTGCTCCTCGCGGCCGAGTACGCGCTGCTCGGCTGGTACCACCAGCGTCCGCCCCGCACCCGGCGGACCAAGCCCCAGTCCCGGAACGAGGTCACCACATCATGAAGCGAGATCTGAAAGCCGGCGGATCCAGCCTCATCGTGGAGGACGTCTGCAAGACGTTCGGCCACGGCGCCGACGAGCACCGGGTGATCGAGGGCCTGTCGCTGCGGGTCGAACCGGGCGAGTTCGTCTGCGTCGTCGGCCCGTCAGGCGCCGGCAAGACCACCCTGCTGCGCTGTCTGTCCGGCCTGACCAAGCCGACCTCGGGTACGGTCCGCTACGGCGAGAAGCCGGTCGTCAAGCCGCTCGCCGACATCGCGGTGGTCTTCCAGGACTACCGCGGCTCGCTGCTGCCGTGGATGCGGGTGCGGGACAACGTGGCCTTCCCGCTGGAGGGCATGGGCGTCAAGCGCGCCGCACGCAACGAGCGGGCCGACGAGTGCCTGGCCGCCGTCGGACTGGCAGGCGTCGGCGACAAGTACCCCTGGCAGCTCTCGGGCGGCATGCAGCAGCGGGTCGCCATCGCCCGCGGCCTCGCCTACAACTCGCCCGTGCTGCTGATGGACGAGCCCTTCGGATCGGTCGACGCCCAGTCCCGCTTCGACCTGGAGGACCTGACGCTGAAGCTGCGCGCGCAGCTCGGCATCACCGTCATCGTCGTCACCCACGACATCGACGAAGCCGTCTACCTCGGTGACCGCGTCGTCGTGCTCGGCGGCAGGCCCACCACCGTCGTGGACAACCTCACCGTCGACCTCGGCGCCGACCGCGACCAGATCACCACCCGGGCCGACGCCCGCTTCACCGATCTGCGCACCCGTGTGCTGACCCAGATCCGCGGCACCCGGGCGGCTGCCGAGCCGGAGCCGGCCGCGGCCACCGAGCCCGCCGGCCTGGAGAGCGCCAAAGGGGCGGTGCACTGACGGATGACACGCTTCGACCACGTGGGCATCTCGGTGCCGGACCTGGAGGCCGCCACCGCCTGGTACACCGCGGCGCTCGACCTCACGGCAGCCCCGGCGTTCGCCGTCCCGGGCACCGATCTGCGCGGGGTGATGCTGCTGCACGCCAGCGGTTACCGGCTGGAGCTGCTGCACCGTCCCTCCGCCCGGCCGCTCCCAGCGGTGGACACCGCCCTGGAGGCGGCCGGGCGGCACGGATTCGGGCACATGTGCCTGTGCGTCGGCGATGTGGACGCCGAGTACGCCCGGCTCCTCGCGGCCGGCGCGAAGCCCAGCATGCCGCCCTGCCCGTCCCCGCGCCCCGGCTCCCGGATGGCTTTCGTGGCGGACCCGTACGGCAACCTGATCGAACTGCTGGACCGCGACTGAGTCACGCCGTGCGCGCGCGAAAGCCCCGGGCCCGGTACGCGCAGGCGTACCGGGCCCGGGGCTTCGGAGCCGCTGAGGGGTCAGGCCCCGATCATGTTGTAGCCGCCGTCGGCGATCAGGAAGCCGCCGGTGATGTGGTGGGCGTCCTCGGTGGCCAGGAAGAGCGCGGCGCCGGCCAGCTCCTGCGGGCCCGGGATGCGGCCCATGGGGGTCATCTTGCGCAGATGGTCGCCGCGCCCGCTCTTCCAGTCCTCGCGTCCGAGCGTCGCCGTCGTCTCGATGAACCCGGGGGCGAAGACGTTGACGCGCACGGCCGGGGCGAAGGCGTGCGCGTACGACTTGGTGAGCCCGATGATGCCGTACTTGGCGGCCGCGTACTGCGGCGCCCGCGCGCTGCCCCGCGCCACCACGGTGGAGCCGATGTTGACGATGGCGCCGCCGCCCTCCTGCTCCAGCATCCGCGCGCCGAACTCGTGCGTGCACAGCAGGGTTCCCTTCACGTCGACCGCCAGCACGTGGTCGATGGACTCCTCCGAGATGTCCCGCCAGGACATCTGCTCGCGGGCCACGTCACCGACGTTGTTGACCGCCACGTCGAGCCGGCCGAAGTGGCTCCAGACCTCGTCGGCCATGCGCTTGATCTGCTCGTGCTCAGCGATGTCGGCCTGGACGACCAGGGCCTTGCGGCCGAGCGCCGTGATCCGCTCGGCCGTCGCCTCGGCGCCCGCGCCGGAACTGCGGTAGTGGACCGCGACGTCGGCGCCCTCCTGGGCGGCGCGCACCGCTATCTCGGCACCGAAGCCGGTACCGGCGCCGGTGACCAGCACCGTCCGGCCGGTGAATCGCTGGGAGTTGGTCATGACGACTCCGTTCGAAAGTTCGCAAGTTCGCAAGTTCGCAAGGTCGGAAGGTCGGAAGGTCGGAAGGTCGGAAGGTCGGAAGGTCGGGGAAGGAGCTCTCGAGAAGGCGGGAGGACGGGCTGGTCAGACGAGAGTGCGGCCGCCGTCGGCGTACAGCACCTGCCCGGTGACGAAACCGGCCTCGGCGGAGGAGAGGAAGAGCGCGGGGCCGACCAGGTCGTCCGGGCGGCCGAGGCGCCCGGCCGGGACCAGCGCCTCCATGCCGGCGCGCATCCCGGGCTTGGCGAGGTAGGCGCGGGTGAGGTCGGTCTCGGTGTAGCCGGGGGCCACCGCGTTGACGGTGATGCCGTGCGGTGCCCACTCGCGGGCCATCACGCGCATGAGCTGGTTGATGCCGCCCTTGGTGGCCGCGTACGGGGCGTGGTCCCGGTGCGCGAGCAGGCCCGACACGGAGGAGAGGTAGACGATGCGGCCGTAACCGTTCGGCACCATCAGGGCGCCCACCGCCCGGCCGAGCCAGAAACCGCTGCTGAGGTTGACCGCGACGATCCGCTCCCAGACCTCGTCGGGTGTCTCCAGGACCGGCCTGCGGTCGTTGACACCGACGGCGTGCACGAACACGTCGATCCCGCCGAGGCGTTCCGCGGCCCCGGCGACGGCCTTACGGCAGGCGTCGGCGGAGGTGAGGTCGGCGCTCAGGCCCTCGACGGCGCCGAATCCCTCGGCCGTGCGGGTACGGGACAGCTTGGCCAGTTGCCCGGCGTCACGGTCCAGTACGACCACGTCCGCCCCGGCGTCGGCCAGCGCCTGGGTCACGGCGGCTCCGATTCCTCCGGCGCCGGCGACGAGGGCGCGCGTGGCGGCGAAGTTCCACATCGTCTTCATGTTCTGGACCGTAGTTCACGCCCCGACAAGGTGTCCACACTTCATGCCCTGTTGACGTGAAAATCGGAATGATGCACGCTGAGTGTCGACAGTTTATGGTGACGCCGTGACACGGAGGCCTTGATGAAACTGGTGACGTTCGACGCGGGGCTCGTGGGGCGCCTGGACGGTGACACAGTGGTCGAACTCGACGTCCCGTCGACCCGGGAGTTCTTCGAGCGCGACGGCCAGGTCGGTGAGACGGGGCGCACCTTCGCGCTCGCAGACGTCCGGCTGCGCGCTCCCATCGTGCCCAAGAAGTTCTTCCACACGGCCGGCAACTTCCGCGAGCACCATGAGGACCTGGAGCGCGTGGACTGGTCCCACCCGGTCAACAAGGGCATCGTGTTCTTCCAGAACGTGGACGCGATCATCGGCCCCGACGACGACATCGTGTACCCCGCCAACCTGACCCGGGAGCTGGACTACGAGCTCGAACTCGCCGTGATCATCGGCAAGCCGGGCAGGTTCTTCGGCGCCGAGCAGGCTGCCGAGCACATCGCCGGCTACCTCGTCTTCAACGACATCACCGCGCGCGACATCCAGCGCAAGGAGATGGAGTCCGGGGTGTTCTCCTTCTCCAAGGCGATCGAGACCTTCTGCCCCATCGGCCCGTACATCGTCACCGCCGACGAGATCGACGACCCGCACGACCTCGACATGGAACTGCGAGTCAACGGCGACGTCAGGCAGAAGTCGAACACCTCCCGCATGTCGGTGTCGATCCCGCAGCTGGTCGCCTACCACTCCCCGCAGACCTACAGCGCGGGCGACATCATCACCACCGGCACCATCGCCGGCGTCGCCGCGAGCACCGAGGACCCGTTCGCCAACTACCTCAAGCCCGGCGACGTCGTCGAGGCCGAGATCGAGGGGCTGGGCGTGCTCCGCAACAAGGTCGTCTCCTGGCAGGACGCGCACGGCACCCCCGAGCCGCCCGCCGGCCAGTGGGCGTGAGGGCATGCGCATCGCCAACCTCGCGGGCCGGCTGGCCCTGCTGACCGAAGACGGCGCCGTGGACGTGGCGGCCGGCGGTTTCGACACCGACCCGGCCGCGCTCTTCGCCCAGTGGGACGGCCTGCTGCGCTGGTCCGCCGGCGTCGACCCGGCCACTGCCGTGCCGTACCGGGAGTCCGACCTCCTCGCTCCCGTCCCCGAGCCGCGGCAGATCTTCGCCGTCGCCCTCAACTACCGCCCCCACACCGCCGAGGCGGGCTACGAGGAACCGGCCGAGCCGCTGGTCTTCACCAAGTTCCCCAGCTGCCTCACCGGTCCGTACGCCACCGTCGACCTGCCAGAGGGCCATGTCGACTGGGAACTGGAGATGGTCGCCGTCATCGGCCGCGACGCCTACCGGGTCCCCGAGGAGAACGGCTGGGACCCGGTCGCCGCGGTGACCGTGGGGCAGGACCTGTCCGAGCGGATCGTCCAGCTCACCGGCCGCCCGGCCCAGTTCTCGCTGGGCAAGTCCTTCCCCGGCTTCGGCCCGGTGGGTCCCGCCCTGGTCAGCGTCGACGAACTGGCCGACCGCGACGACCTGGAGCTGACCTGCGCACTCAACGGGGAGGTCGTCCAGCACGACCGCACCTCGAACATGATCTTCCCGGTGCCCCGGCTGGTCGCCCACCTCAGCGCGATCTGCCCGCTGCGCCCCGGCGACCTGATCTTCACCGGAACTCCCGCCGGGGTCGGCAACCGCCGTACCCCGCAACGCTTCATAGGTCCCCGTGACACCCTGATCAGCCGGATCGAGGGACTGGGCGAGATGCGGCACACCTTCAGGAGCGCACCATGAACGACACGACCGTCTTCACCGGCGTCCAGGTCTTCGACGGCACCGGCGCGGACCCCTTCGCGGCCGAGGTCCTCGTCGAAGGCAACCGCATCACGGCCGTCGCCCCCCGGATCCCCGCCGCCCGCCGGGCCGGCGCCCGGGTGGTGGACGGGGGCGGCGGCACCCTCATCCCGGGCCTGGTCGACGCCCACACCCACCTCGGCTTCGGCTCCACCGTCGAGCACCGCTCGCGGCGCCGTGACGAGCCCGACGAGGAGAAGGCCCTGCTGGTGGCGCACGCCGGCCGGGTCCTCCTTGACCACGGCATCACCAGCGCCTACTCGGGCGGAAACCGGCTGCCCCGCACGGAGACCGCCGCCCGCAAGGCGTTCGCCGAGGGCTGGATGCCAGGACCGCGCTTCAAGGCCGCCTCCTGGGAGGGCACCGCCGGCATGGTCGAGCCGGGCGTCTACGACTTCCCCGGTGTCGACGGCCGTGCCTCCGACCCGGAGTCGGTCGCCCGGTTCGTCGGGGAGATGGCCGACCTGGGCGTCGACATCGTCAAGCTGTCACTGTCGGGCGAGAGCGCGGTCGTCCAGGGCACCTCGCGGATCGTGCAGTTCACCGACGAGGAGGTCGCCGCCGCGGCCGCCGTGGCCCGCGAGCGCGGGGTGTGGCTGACTGCCCACGCGCACGCCGCCGAGTCGATCAAGATGGCGGTACGGCACGGCATCCGCGCTGTCTACCACTGCACCTTCGCCGACGAGGAGGCCTTCGACCTGCTGGAGGAGGCCCGCGACCGGCTGTTCGTCGCCCCGACCCCGGGCATCATCCACGCCAACCTGCACGAGGCCGACAGCGAGCCCGAGCCCGGCATGGAGGTCGAGGTCACCGAGAAGGCCGTCAAGCAGGTCGTCCCCGAACTCGTCCGGCGCGGCATCCGCGTCGTCCCGGGCGGCGACTACGGCTTCGCCTGGAACCCGGTCGGCCGTAACACCCGCGACCTGGAGCTGTTCGTCGACTGGTTCGGCTTCACCCCCGCCGAGGCGCTGCGCGCCGCCACTCAGTACGGCGGCCAGGTGATGGGCATGGGCGACGAACTCGGCCTGATCCGGGAGGGCTTTCTCGCGGACCTCGTGCTCGTCGACGGCGACCCGCTGGACGACATCCGCATCCTCCAGGACCGCGACCGGCTGGGAGCGATCATGAAGGACGGCCGGCTGTACAAGGCCCCGGCGTGAGTGCCTCCCCGCAGAGCCTCGGCGCTCCCCGGGGACGGGTGCGCGCCGGCGGTGCGGACGCCCCGCGCGCCCGCACCGCCACCGGACGGCTGCTGGGAGAGTGGGACAGGGGTGCCGCCGTGTTCCGCGGCATCCCCTTCGCCGCGCCCCCGGTCGGCGACCTGCGCTGGCGGCCGCCCCGGCCCGCCGCGTCCTGGGACGGGGAGCGGCGCGCGTACGACTTCGCTCCCGCGCCCCTGCAGCCGCAGCCGCCGGCCGACTCCGTCATGTACCGGACCAACTTCGCCGACCGGCGGCCCCTGGTGATGAGCGAGGACTGCCTCTACCTCAACGTGTGGACACCCGATCCCGCACCGGGCACCGGGCTGCCGGTCATGGTCTGGATCCACGGCGGCGGCAACCGCTACGGATACGGTCACCAGGACATCCACGACGGGTGTGCCCTGGCCGGCCGGGGCCTGGTTGTGGTCACCCTCAACCACCGGCTGGGCGCCCTCGGCTTCCTCGCCCACCCCGAACTGGCCGCCGAGGACGACCTGGGCGCCTCCGGCAACTACGGGCTGCTCGACATCGTCGCCGCCCTCACCTGGGTGCGCGAGAACATCGCGGCCTTCGGCGGTGACCCCGACCGGGTCGCTCTGGTGGGCAACTCCGCCGGAGCGGCCCACATCTGCCATCTGATGGCCGCCACGGCGAGCCGGCCGCTCTTCGGCGCGGCCCTCGGCCAGAGCGCCTCCGGCGTGGGCCGGGCGGACGGCCCGCTGCCGAGCCAGGCGGACGCGCAGATCCAGGGCCTGGCGTACGCGGACGGCTTCGGCGGCCGTGACATCGCGGCGCTGCGCCGTACCTCGGGCGTCGAGCTGATCGTACGCGGCCACTTGGGACCGGTCGTCGACGGCCGGGTGCTGACCGAGCCGACCGACGACGTCTTCGCCGCCGGCCGCCAGCACGCCGTGCCGCTGCTGGTCGGGACCAACGAGGACGAGGGCACCGTGTACGCCCGTCCCGGCGAGGACGCCGGGGCCGTCGGCGACGCCCGGTTCGTGGGCCCCGTATGGCACTGGGCGCGCACCCACCGCGCCACGTCCCGCGCGCCCGTGCGGATGTACCGCTTCGCGCGCAGGCCCCCGCTCCCGTCCGGCCTGCCCGACCTCGGGGTGTACCACACCGCCGAACTCCCCTACGTACTGGACAACCTGGCGCAGCGCCCCGAGTGGCCCTGGCAGGACACCGACCGGAGCCTGGCGTCCGCCATGGCCGACGCCTGGGCGCGCTTCGTCGCGACGGGAAACCCAGCCGGCGGCTCGCTGCCGCCGTGGCCGGAGTTCACCGGGCCGGACGAGACCCCCGCCCTGGTCTTCGGCGACACGGTGCGCACGCGGACCCTGCGCCGTCCCGGCGACCGCTGAAGACGGTCTCGGAACCCAGAGAAAGGACACGCCCGTGGCACGACTGCCGGGTACCGACGGCATCGGGGACACAGCGGACCGCATCCGCACCAGACGCGGGGGCGACCTGCGGCCCCTGGACCGGATGCTGCTGCACAGCCCGCAGCTCGCGGACGGCTGGAACAGCCTGCTGGGCGCCATCCGCCAGCGCCTCTCCCTGCCCGCCGACATCCGCGAACTGGTGATCCTGCGGATCGCCGTGCTCAACCGGGCCGCCTACGAGTGGGCCGCCCACGAGGCGGACGCCCGCGCCGCCGGACTCGGCGACGCCCAGTTCGACGCGCTGCGCGCCGAGGACACCGACGCGCATCCGGCCCTGGACGAGCGGCAGCGCCGGGTCCTCGCCTACACCGACGCCATGACCCGCGACGTACACGTCCCCGCCGCTGTCTTCGACGCGTTGCGCGGCGACTTCACCACCCCGGAACTGGTCGAACTGACCGCGACGGTGGCCGCGTACAGCATGGTGTCCCGCTTCCTGGTGGCGCTGGACGTGGAGCTGCCGGTGGCCCGGGCCCGGTGACGAGCGGCCGGTCAGGCGCCGCAGTGGCCCTTGAAGACGTCCACCTGGCCGACCGTGCTGTTCGCCACCGCGATGTCCGGCAGGCCGTCGCCGTCCAGGTCGGCTGCCGCGGCGTCGTAGGCGCCCGTCGCCGCGAGCTCGGCCGACTGGCTGAGGGTGCCGTCGGCCGAGCCCCGGAAAACGGTGACCGAGTTGCCCTTCAGCGAGGACACCATGAGGTCGGTGTTGCCGTCGCGGTCCAGGTCAGCGGACCCGACCGCGACCGGCAGGCCGGGCGTGGTGTAGGCGGTGGCCTCCTGGAAGGTGCCGTCGCCGTTGCCGAGCAGCACGTCGAGGGTGTCGGTGTCGTTGCTGACAGTGGCCAGGTCGAGGGTGCCGTCGCCGTTGAAGTCGCCCTTGGCCAGGGAGTACAACCGGGCGGCGGCCGGGTAGGCGACCGCGGTGCCGAGCGCTCCGGTGCCGTCACCGAGCAGGACGCTCACCCCGTTGGTGCCGGCGCTCGCGGTGGCCACGTCCGCCGCGCCGTCGCCGTCGAAGTCGGCGACCACCACCCCGTGGGGTGAACTGACGGACGCGACGTCGCCCCGGTCCTCGAAGGTGCCGTCACCGTTGCCCAGCAGCACGCGCACGGCGTTCGGTCCCTGTTCGCCGACGACGAGATCGGCGCGGCCGTCGCCGTCGAGGTCGCCGGTGGCCAGGGCCCGCGGAGCGGTGCCGACGTCCAGCGCGGTGGCCGCGCCGAACGTGCCGTCGCCGTTGTTCAGCAGGATGCTGACCTGAGCGCCGCCGAAGTCGGTGACCGCCAGGTCAGGGTGGTGGTCGCCGTCGAAGTCGGCGACGACGGTCTGGTACGGGTGGGAGCCGACGGCGTAGGTGCTGCCCGGCGCGAACGTCCCGGCGCCCCGCCCGAGCAGCACCGTCACCGAGTCGCCTTCCAGGTTGGCGGCCACGACGTCCTTGCGGCCGTCGCCGTCGAGGTCGGCGAAGACCACGTGCCGGGGGTTGGTGGAGGTCGTCGCGGAGGTGCCGAGCTGCGTGTACGACACGGTTCCAGGGCAGCGGGGGGTGTGGTGGGGCCGGCCGGGGCGGGCGGCGGCCGCGCCGGTGGAAGCCGCCGCGAGCGTGAGGCCGACGGCCGCGGCCACGGCGACGCGGTACCTGCGGTGGTGCGTCATACGGTTCCCTTCCAGGGCGGGGTGCGGGGCGTGTTCACCGCGAGAGCATGCCCCATCCGTCGACATCTGTCGACAGTTTGAGCACTTTCTGCGCTCGGAACGCTTGACCCGGCCGTACTGTCGACACTAGGAAGGGTGGGAGAGGAAAGGTCCGGGAGCAGCGGACCGCGCCCGGCACCCAGCTCACCGCTCTCAGGAGGACAACGTGACGACCGAAACCCGCCCCGGGGCCACCGCGACACCCGGTACCGGCCGGCTCTCCGGCAAGGTCGCCCTCGTCACCGGCGCCGGCGCCGGTATCGGCCAGGGGTGCGCGCTGCTCTTCGCCGAGCAGGGTGCGACCGTGGTCGGCTGCGACATCGACGCGGCCGCGGCCGAGCGGACCCGCAAGCTCGCCGCCGACCGCGGGCTGGCCCTGGACGTGGTCGCGCCGCTGGACATGACCGACCCGGCCGACGCCCGGCGCTTCGCGGACGAAGCGTTCGCGCGCCACGGGCGGATCGACGCCCTGGTCACCGCGGGCGCCATCGCCCCGCACATGGCCAGCGCCGCCGAGATGGACTACGACGCGCAGTGGACCCCCACCATGCGCGGCGAGGTCGACGTGGTCTTCCTGCCCGTACAGGCCGCCTGGCCGCACCTGGAGGCGTCCGGCGGCGGCTCGATCGTCAACTTCGCCTCGGTCAACGCCTTCCGGGGCAGCGGCAACTTCGGCATGGTCGCGCACTGCGCGGGCAAGGCCGCCGTGCTCGGACTCACCCGGCAGCTCGCCGTGGAGGGCGGCCCGGCCGGGATCCGGGCCAACACCATCTCGCCCGGGATGGTGCGCACGCCCGCCACCGAGACGGCTGGCGCCCACGAGGGTGCCAAACGCGAGGCGCTGCTGGCCCGCATCCCGCTCGGCCGGGTCGGCAGGCCCGAGGACATCGCCTGGTGCGCGGTCTACCTGGTGTCCGACGAGGCGGCCTGGGTGACGGGCGGGAACTTCCCGGTGGACGGCGGAGTCCTCGCCAAGTAGCGCCCCGGGGCGTGCCGTTCAGGCGACGGAGCGGCGCTTGCGTGCGGGCCTGCGGCTGCTCGCGGTGTCCAGTTCGATCTGCTCCTCCACCGCGCGCAGCGCCCGTACCGTCGCCCCGGCGATCAGCGCGGAGGCGAGTTCCCCGTCGCGCTCCTCGCAGGCCTGGATCAGTCGCTCCTGGTCGTCGACGCTGTAGGCGAGCCGGCCGGGGCGGGTCAGGCTCAGGTGCCGCAGCATCAGGGTCCGCAGGGCGAGCGAGTCCAGGATCTGCTTCAGGGTGGCGTTGCCCGCGATCTCGGTCATCCGCTCCTGGAGCTGGACATGGCTCCAGAAGTACGCGTCCACGTCCCCGGCGTCGGCCAGTTCCCGCATCTTCTCGACCCTGCCGCGCAGTTCGGCCAGCTCGGTGTCGTCGGCCCGCTCGACCAGCAGCCCCGCCAGCATCGACAGCAGATGCCGCCGTACCTGGTAGATGTCGCGGATGTCGGCGAGCGAGGGGGCGGCGACCCGGGGCCGGCGCCGGGCCTTCATCTCGACCAGCCCCTCCTGCTCCAGGAGCATCAGCGCCTCACGGACCGGGGTCCGGCTGGTGTCGAAGCGTCGGGACAGCTCGACGCTGTTGAGGTCTTGGCCCGGCTCCAGCCGCCCTTCGATGATGCCCGCACCGACCCACTCGGCGATCTGCGCGACCAGCGGTTCCCGGCGGTCCCGCAGCCGCAGCAGACGCTGGAGCACCAGATGTGTGTCCTGATCCGACATGCGCCGCGTCCCTCTGTGTGGTCCGGAACTACTTCACGGTAGTGACAATAATGTCGACACTAGCGCATGATTGCATCACGCACTGCCGCGGTCCGGGCTCATCTGTCGACACAGAGCGGGAGCGCCGCTAAGCGTCGCCGGCACGTCCAGGCGGCTCCTTCAGCCCCGCAAGCCCTAGTAGTACCGCATTTTCCGGCCCCACGTTCCCCTCTCGTTTCTTTGGAGGCAGAGTGCACGAGAACGGCAGCACCAAGCGCACCCCCAGCAGACGGGCCGTCGTCGGCGGCGCCGCCCTGGCCGCGCTGGCGACGACGACCGCCGCCGTGGGCACCGCCCGGGCCTCGTCCGGTTCCGATGCCGTCTGGGAGCCGGTGCCGGTCCCCGAACAGGTGCCGGTCACGGAGTACCGGGTACCGGTCGCCGGTGGCGGCAGCCTGTGGTGCTGGGACACCGGCGGTGACGGCGAACCGGTCGTGCTGCTGCACCCCGGATCGGGCAGCGGGGAGAGCTGGCCGTACCAGCAGCCCGTACTGGCCGCGGCGGGCTACCGCGTCATCGGCTACTCGCGGCGCGGCGCCTACGGCTCCGTGGCGGGCACCAGGTCCGAGGCCGACACTCTCTCCGGCGATCTCCACACGCTCGCCGGGCACCTGGGCCTGGGCCGCTTCCACCTGTCCGGCTCGGCCGCCGGCGGCCCGGTCGCCCTCGACTACGCCCTCGGGCACGAGGCACACCTGCTCAGCCTGACCGTCTCCGGCAGCGTCATGGGCGTGCAGGACGCCGAGTACCTGGCACTGACCGCGGCACTCCAGCCGGAGCCGTTCGGCGACCTCCCGGTGGCCGTCAAGGAACTCGGACCCTCCTACCGGGCCGGCGACCAGAACGGCGTGGCCGCCTGGCTGGCCGTCAACGCGCGTGCGCGGACATCGGACGCCTTCGCTCAGGCACTGGCGCACACGATCACCTGGGCCGCCCTGGAAACGCTGACCCTTCCGGTCCAGCTGGTCACCGGCGACGCCGACCTCTACAGCCCGCCGTCGGTCATGCGCCTGCACGCCCGGCATCTGCGGGACGTACGGACCCACGTCGTCGCTGAGGCGGGACACAACCCGCACTGGGAGCAGCCGGCCGCCTGGAACCGACTGCTGCTCTCCTTCCTCGGGCGCCACAGCGCCCACCGGAAGTAACCCGCCGCCGGTGCGGGGCCGGCGGACATGACGCGGCCCCCGGGATGCGGTGACATCCCGGGGGCCGCGTCAGTTCCGGATCACGCCACGGTCAGCGTGACCGCACCGGTGTAGGCGCTGCCCGCCTTGATCTCGGTGGCCGTGCCGTCGACCGTCAGGGTCACCTTCTTGCCCCGGGGGGCCTTGACGGCGGCGTCGGAGGCCAGGGTCAGGGAGCTCAGGTACGAAGTCCCGGTGACCGTCCAGGTGGAGCCGCTGCCCAGAGTCACGATGACGCCGTTGTTGACGACCGCCGAAGGGGTGTTATTGACGACGCCGAGCTGGTCGAAGTTCGCCTTGTTGATCGTGCTCACGTTGTGGACCGCCGTGCTGGCCGAGATGACGCCCTCGACCGTGCTGCGCGTGAAGTCCAGCACGAGGTTCTTGCCCTGCAGCGAACCGACCCCGCCGCCGAGCACCCCGTTGTAGAAGTCGCCCTTGAGGGAGATGTCGGTGAACGTGCCCTTCGCGTCGGCGGACTGCGCCGTCGTCGGGTCGAAGCTCGTCGACTTCACCGCGGCGGCGGTCGGCTGGGTGTACGACGCCGTGTAGTTGGCTGTCCACGGGTAGCCGCTCACGACAACCTTGCCGGCGTTGTCGTTGTCCATCAGCTGGTAGAGCACGCCGTTGGCCGGCGTGAGACGGGCTCCCTTCGAGCCGTCCACGGTGACCGAGGAGGCCGCCGCCTTGGACAGGAACACGGTCTCCTTCGTGGTGACCTGGGTTCCGCCGTCGATGACCAGGGGACCGGTGGACTGCCACATGAACCCGAAGCGCTTGGAGTTGATGCGCGTCCGGCGGGTGCGGACGGAGGCGATGTCCCGGGCGCTCAGCCCCAGTGACGCCGAGTCGTTGAGGGCCTTGACCGCGGCCGGGCTGCTGTCGCCGTAGTGGATCAGAGCGGCGCCCCAGAGGATCGAGGCGTAGGTCGCGACGTCCCAGTCGTTGCCGAGCAGGTGCTCGGTGGTGTTGCCGATGGCGTAGGTGCCGTATCCGGAGGTACCGGTGTGCTTGAGGTCGCAGTTGACCGCGGTGAGCGTGCAGTTCTTCCCCGAGTCGACCGAGAGCAGGCCCCAGTTCTCGTTGGTGATGGACGTGTTGAGGTAGGTGGCCTTGGTGTCGGTACCGAGCAGGTTGGTCGCCCGGACCGTGCCGTAGACCCCCAGCAGCCAGGGGCAGGTCATCATGAACGAGGTGTCGCCGGTGTCCTGGTAGTCCGAGGGCAGCTCGCCGTCCGCGACCTTGATGGTCGAGTTCTTCACCACCACGGTGGCGGTGGCGTCAGCGATCACGGCGGTGCGGACGACGCCCCGGTTGTCGATGTGCGCGTCGTCGATGACGAGCGTGGTGCCCTCACCGGTGCCGACGACGGACGCCCCGTAGCCGATGAAGTCGCAGCGCCCGTTGCCGTCGAACTTGATCCGCGGGGAGTTCAGCTCGTACGAGCCGCCGGCCACGTACACACCGTTGAACGACTCGCCCTTCGAGACCAGTTGCAGCCCGGTCGCCGAGGTGTCGCGCACGCGGCCGCCGAGGACGGCCGAGAGCACGGACTTGTCCCTGTCGATGCCGTCCGCGTCGACGTACACCGCCTGCCGGATGGGCCAGCTCCGGCTGTTGTAGGTGATGGTGTTGGCCGCCGCGACGTCGATCACCACGTCACCGCGGTAGGTGCCGGCCGCGATGTGGGTCACGATGCCGTCGTTGTCGTAGAGGTCGTCCAGCTTCGAGCCCGTCTCGACGCCGTTGACGGTGAGGGTGAGGCTGTAGCCGTCCGGGGCGGCGATGGCACCGCCGTCCGCGATGGTGAGCTCGCTGACCGTGGTCGTCTCGGTGAGCTCAAGGGTCTGCCCGGACTTCACGGTGAGGGTCTTGCCGCTCGTGCCGTTCTCCGCGCCCTTTCGCGCGGAGTTCGCCGTGGCCGGGGTGACCAGCGCCGGGGTCATGGCGAGACCGGCGACCGCCACCAGGAGCGCGCGGTTGCGGGCCCGGTACGTGACGTTTCGGTCCATCAAGGACGCGTCGGCCTGACCGTCGGCGTCCTTGCTGTTTGTGCGTACCACTATGAACTCCCTTGTCTTCCAGTGTGTTTCGGGCGTGGCCGACCGGAACCGCGGGCCGGTCGGACGGTGGGTGACGACGGGTGGACCCATGGGCGCGTGCCCGCGCGGTGCGTCCGGATCAGGGCACGTCGGGCAGATGGTTGATGTCCGGCACGATCGCGGCTCCGACGCGCGCCGGAGCCGCGTGCGGCGCACGCCTCGACGCCGCGCCGCAGAGGATCGCCCTGAGGCACGCATGCATGAACGTTCTCCTCACGCGAGGTTCGATGGGGACAGTACTGTCGACACTTCGCACCCTCAAGGGGCGCGGCAAGGAAAATTATTGGTCGACTGACGACACTAGGTGGCCGACGGGGGTGCGGATGCCGAAAACCCGCAACGCCCGAAGGGGCGCATCGAGTTCGAAGTTCGGTCCGTCATCGCCGAGCGGAGTCGACGGCGCCGCACGGCGCGTACCGCCGGACCCCTCTGCCGGCCGGGCGTGTCGGCGGCGTCTGTGAACTGCTTTCCGCGGCCCCGCGCCGGTGACGGCGTCCGCCTGGACGGATGCGGCGGATCCGCGGCGGCGTTTGCGAGGGCGCCGCGTCGGCCGACCGATCACGCTCTGAGTGATCCGGTTGCGCGCCGGATCCTGTAGTGTCGACACTGATGGCGTCAATCAACGCCTTAGGCATCGATTGAGTCCCGTCTGTCGACAGGTCGTGGGCAGGGTAGAGCGAGGCGGAACGGGAGGTCCGCCCCCCCACGATGAGCTGTGCGGATCGCACCGTCGTTGACGGTTGTCCACCCCTCCAGCAATCCACTTCGCCCGTCTCGTCCGCTGCCGCGCAGGAGGTAAGTCATGCCGTCGTCACCGCCCCAGGCCTGGGCGCACCGTCAGGGCCGCGTCGCGATGCGGCCGCTGGAACCCGCCGACTTCGGCCCTGAGGCTCTGTCCGCCCGCGCCCGGATCGCCGATGCCTTCCACCGCTTCGCTGTCTCCCATGACGAGGCGCAGTTCGACCAGTTGGCCAGTTGCTTCACCGAAGACGCGGTGTTCGAGGTGGCGGAGGGCTCCGCCGAGCCGTTCGAGCGCTTCGACGGCCGCATCCGGATCCGGCGGCGACTGTCCGAGGTCATCACCAAACAGGCCGACCAGCGCAGGCACTTGATGGGCAACATCCTCGTCGAGGACCTCGACCTGACGGCCGGCACGGCCACCGCGATCGCGTTCGGTCTGGTGTCCGTGGCCGACGGCACCGTCCGCTGGGGGGCCAGCGTCGTCTATCACGCGCGTGTGCGCCGCGAGGAGGACGGCTGCTGGCGGTTCTGCGCCTTCTTCATCGGCATGGACGCCTACGTCGGCGACAAGCCGGCGTCCGGTGCGTAGAGGGCCGGATACGGACATCCAGGAAGGACACCGGGCCGCCCCCGAAGGTGATCCCGCAGACCGGCCAAGTCGAGGCAGCCGACCGCCGGGCCGGTCCCGCAACCAACGGCGCGTCCCGGAGTACGGCGGGTCTGATGCGGGTCCGCGGCGAGGTAATCGCGTTGCACGCTCTTTTGTGGCCGGACGCAAGCCGTGACGCTGATCGAGACCATGACCCGCGACGACCTCACTGGCCCCGAGTCCGCCGACCGCCAAGGCGCTGCACGCGGCGACCGAGGCCGAACAGAAGGACCGTTAGCCCCCGGCGCCGGAAGCCCCGCCAGGGCAGTTGATGGCCTGTCCAGAAGGGCAGACCCCGCAGGTCCACACTGATGGTGGGATGAGGCAGGCCGACCAGGTCGTCGGTCATGGCGGTCACTGGCAAGGTCCGAGTGCCGTCGGGCTGGCGGAAGGCGACGGGCACGGAGACCCTGGGCCATCCCAGCTGCGTGTAGAACGGGACCACGTCCGGGCGGCAGAGCAACACCATCGTCTCGGCGCCTGGACCGACCAGATCGAGATCTTCTTCTCGATCGTCCAACGCAAGGTCGTCTCACCCAACGACTTCACGGACCTGGCCAGGTCACCACCGACCTGGACGATCTGCTGGCCCGACTCGACCGGCACACCCTCGCCGACCGACAAGAAGAATCCTCCGTCGCCCTGGCTGCCTGATCAACCCCCCGAAGGACTTCGAGAGCCGACCACTAAGGTACGTAAGACCGGTCTCGTCACACAGACCGTCAGCCGCGAGCGAGTTGCCCTCAGTACCCGTTCTTCGTCCCGAATGAGATCTGACCGCCTCGTCGGACGCCACATCACCCGTCTGAACTAGCTCCGCTCGACCGGCCGGAGATGGCTCTCGGCGAAGCTGCGCAGTTCGTCGCGGGTTCGTGCGGGGTCGGTCGCGGCCTCGGTGGCACGGCCTCTGGGGAGGTAGCGGACGCCGTCGATCTCGCAGATCAGCGGCCCCGCGCCGGTGTCGAGCACCAGGGCCTCGCCGACCGGAGCGGGGCCGCCGACGGTGCGGCGCTCACTGCCGCGGCATCGGGAGATCGGCTGGAGGAACAGCGGCGCTGTCACCTCGCCGCCCTCCGGTCGGAACAAGACCAGCGCCATCTCGCCGGGATCCCGGCACAGACGGACGTAGCGCATGGGCTGCCATGTGCCCTTCCCGGCTTCCGACCGCGCGGCACGCAGTACCGGACCGCACAGGGCGGAGCGGTCGGCCGCGAACCAGCCGATCCGGGCGAGGGATGCGATGCCGACCGTGCCGAACACGAGGAAGCGCCAGTGCCCCAGGTGGAAGTGGTCCTCGAGGATGGCGGCGGAGGAGAACCCCAGGGAGTACCAGGCGTTGGTGCCGAGAAGGGTGGTCAGCACCCAGACGCGCGGCGACATGGACGTGCGGCCGAAGCCGCGGCGCGGCGGGGTCACCCGGGGGCCCGGGCGATGGCGGTCGCCGTGCCGGGCCGCGGCGGCGAGGCTCGCGTAGCTCAGGTGGTCATCGAGGGCGGGCCACCTGTCCTCGCCCTCCTCACCGCCCGCGGCCGCCCGCGGGGGGATCGCCGGCCGGGCCCGGCGCGCCAGCCGGACGCGTCGGGCGCAGGCCAGCGGGTTGACCATCAACGCACCGCCCAGGCCGAGAAGGCCGAGGCCGCCTCCGAGCACGGCTGCCGCACTCAGGCCGGTTCGCGTGTTCACGGCCTCACCCAGGAAGGGCCAGGGCAGGGCGGTGATCCGGATGCGGTCGCCGGAGCGGACGTCTGTCGTGTCGCAGTCCACAGCCGCCTGCTGTGCGCCGCCGTCCCAGCGGACGGTGCAGCTGTCGTCGTCCCGGTCCACACGGACGACCTCGGCGGCGGTGTGCTTGCCGAGCAGCGCGACGTCCGCGGTGGCCAGGCCCACGAGCAGTGACGCCGCGAAGGCGAGTACCGCCCATGGCGGTGCGGCCGGCAGAAGCAGCCGTCGGGCGGGCGCGGAAACCGGGCGGTCCCGTTCGCCCAGCCAGGCGCCGAGGGTCCGCGCATCGTGCGTGGCCAAGCGCAGCCGCAGCACCTGGCCTTCGGGTGTCCGGTAGCGCAGGTTGACCTTCTCGAAGGGGGGCCGGCCGTTGGTGGAGACTGTCGCGTCCAGGGCCTCGCCACCGCGTGGGAGGGCGGTGACGTTCCCGGAGCGGTCCAGAAAGACGGGCCCGTCGAGGCGTGGGTCGGCCAGCAGTCGGCCCTTGTGGCCGTCGAGTCGGCAGCGGAAGTGCACGGCCCGGCCCGCCGCAAGGCCGCGCCGCCTCCTTGCCGCCGCCCACCGGGCCACCCCGGCTATGACCATGGGGATCACCACGAGCCCCACAAAGCTGGCGATCATCGGCTCCGTCGTCTCCTCCGCTGTGAGTGATCGGAGAAGCGTACGAGGGCTGCCAGAGGCCCTGGCCCGGGGGTGCCCTCGGGCTTGCCTGAACGAAAACGTCGAAAAGTCGAACGAAAGGGCCCCGCGGCGGTGACCCCGGGGCCCTTCTCAACTCACTTGGGGAGAGCCGAGTTCCGTTGGCCGAGTCCGCTCACGCCCGGGGCCCACGGACGTGCTCTGGCGGGGTCGCAGCCGCCCGCCGCCGGCGCGCACCGGCCCGGCCGTCGAGCGGTCCAGGCGCGAGAGACATCCCCTCACGGGTTCACAACATTGATGGGATGGATCGGTCGTCGACATCCCATGACACAGGCCTCCCGTCGCGCGTCGTGGCGTAACTACCCCGTATCTTGCCCCGACCTCTAGACAACACCCTCGAGCCCACCCTATAAACATCCCATCTCTCTGTGAGCGACACCCAACCGTCGCATCGGCGTAACAACCCCGCTACGGGACCAGCGCGAGGAAGTACCCATGAGAATCAGAACCGCACTCAGCTCCACCGCGTCCGTCGTCTGTGCGCTGACGCTGCTCAGCGCGTGCAGCAGCGGCTCCGGCACCTCCGCCTCGTCGAGCGACAAGCCGCTCGTGGGCGTCGACTACCCACGGTCCGACACCGACTTCTGGAACTCCTACATCAAGTACACGCCCGACTCCGCGAAGCAGCTCGGCCTGTCCCTGAAGACCACGAACTCCCAGAACGACGTCGCCAAGCTCACCGCCAACGCGCAGACGTTCATCAGCCAGGGCGTCAAGGGCATCGCGATGGCGCCGCAGGACACCGCCGCCATCGCGCCGACCCTGGCCCAGCTGGAGGCGAAGAAGATCCCCGTCGTCACCGTCGACACCCGCCCCGACACCGGCAAGGTGTACATGGTGGTGCGGGCCGACAACCGCGCCTACGGCGAGAAGGCCTGCCAGTTCCTCGGCACGAAGCTCGGCGGCAAGGGCAAGGTCGTCATGCTGGAGGGCGGCCTCGACTCGATCAACGGCCGTGACCGCACCGAGGCGTTCAACGACTGCATGAAGAAGAACTACCCCGGCATCAAGGTGTTCGGCGAGGCCACGAACTGGGACGGCGCGGTCGCCGCGCAGAAGCTGCAGACGGACCTCACCGCCAACCCGGACATCAAGGGCGTCTACATGGAGTCCAGCTTCGGCCTGTCCGGCACGCTGCAGGTGCTCAAGCAGAAGGGCCTGCTGGTGGATCCGAAGGACAAGAAGCACGTCTTCATCGTGTCCAACGACGGCATCCCCGAGGAGCTCAAGGACATCGCCGCGGGCAAGATCGACGCCACCGTCTCCCAGCCCGCCGACCTGTACGCCAAGTACGCCCTGTACTACCTCAAGGCCGCGATCGACGGGAAGACGTTCAAGCCGGGCAAGACGGACCACGACAGCACGATCATCCAGGTCCGTGACGGTCTGCTGGAGGACCAGCTCTCCGCTCCCCTGGTCACCGCTGACGGCGGCACCTACGGCGGCGTTCCCAGCGTCAAGAGCGACGACACGTCGCTGTGGGGCAACCACCTCGGCTGACCTGCCCGGTCAGTAACCCAACGGCTACCCAGAACAAGGCGGTTGAGATGAGCGACGGGGAGCATACTGTCACCCCCGCGCCCGCCCCGGCGGACGACGGGCGGGCCCCCGCGGCCCCGCCCGTCGTCGAGGCGACGGGCATAGTCAAACGATTCGGCCCCACGGTGGCCCTGAACGGCGCCCGGATCACCGTCCGGCCCGGCGAGACCCACGCACTCGTCGGCCGCAACGGAGCCGGCAAGTCGACCCTCGTGTCCGTCCTGACGGGCCTGCACGCCCCCGACGAGGGGACGGTCACCTTCGGCGGCGACCCCGCACCGCGGCTCAGTGACCGCGACGCCTGGCGCCGGCGCGTCGCCTGCGTCTACCAGAAGTCGACGATCATCCCCACGCTGACCGTCGCCGAGAACCTCTTCCTGAACCGGCACCACCACGGCCCCCACCGGCTCATCAGCTGGACCGGCGTACGCCGCCGGGCCCAGGAGCTGCTGTCGGCCTGGTCGGTGGACGTCGACCCGCAGTCCCCGGCCGGCGATCTCAGCGTCGAGCAGCGGCAGTTCGTCGAGATCGCCCGGGCACTGTCCTTCGGGGCCCGGTTCATCATCCTCGACGAGCCCACCGCGCAGCTCGACGCGGCGGCCATCAACCGGCTCTTCGACCGCATCCGCGACCTGCAACGCCAGGGCGTGACCTTCCTGTTCATCAGTCACCACCTTCAGGAGGTCTACGAGATCTGCGACATGGTGACGGTGTTCCGCGACGCGGCGCACATCGTGACCGCGCCGGTCGCGGAACTGCCCCGCACCGAGCTGGTCGCCGCCATGACCGGTGAGGCTGCGGCGGACCGGCGCCAGGAGCACGTCGGCAGCCTGGACGAGAGCACCGCACCCGCGCTGTCCGTGGACGGCCTGAGCAGCGACGACACGTACAGCGACGTCACCTTCCAGGTGGGCGCCGGGGAGATCGTCGGCCTCGCGGGCGCCGCCGCCAGCGGACGTACGGAGGTCGCCGAGACCGTCGTAGGACTGCGGGCCCCGGCGACCGGTGAGTTGGAGATCGCCGGGCGCCGGCCCCGGCCGGGCAGCGTGCCCGCCGCGCTCGCGGCCGGCGCCGGGTTCGTGCCGCAGGACCGGCACCACCAGGGTTTCGTGCCGGACATGTCGATCGCCGACAACGCGACCCTGTCCGTGCCCAGGCGGCTCGGGAAGAACGGCTTCCTCAGCCGCGGCCGCCGGGACCGGCTCGCCGAGGGCATGATCGAGAACCTGGCCATCAAGACCCCCGGACCGGAGCTGCCCGTCTCCGCCCTGTCCGGCGGCAACCAGCAGAAGGTCGTCATGGCGCGCGCCCTGGCCGACGACCCCCGGCTGCTGGTCCTGATCAACCCGACCGCCGGTGTGGACGTGCGCTCCAAGGAGTTCCTCCTCGGCAAGGTCGAGGAGACCGCCGGGTCCGGCACCGGAGTGCTCATCGCCTCCGACGAGCTGGACGACCTGCGCATGTGCGACCGGATCCTGGTGATGTTCCAGGGCCGGGTCACGACCGAGATAGCCCGCGGCTGGCACGACCACGACCTCGTGGCCGCGATGGAAGGAGTGGACCTCGATGCCTGAAACCGTCCTCGCCGAGGGCGCCGCCCAGGCCGCGGAACCCGAGCAGAAGCGCACCGCGCTGCTCGGCGGCCGGATCCCCCTGGCCCGGCTGCGCGATCTGGCGCTCGTCCCCGCGATCGTCGTCATCGCGATCGTGGGCCAGATCGTCAACCCGGTCTTCCTGCAGGCCGACAACCTCATCAACGTCCTGCAGACCATGTCCGAGATGGCTCTGCTGGTCCTCGCCCAGACGATGATCCTGATCGTCAAGAAGATGGACCTCTCCCTGGAGTCCACCATGGGTCTGGCGCCGGGCGTCGCGGCCTGGCTGGTCGTCCCGGCCGGGGCCGGACACGGACTCGGTCTGCTCCCGGGCGCCTGGGCGGTCCCCCTCACCCTCGCCGTGGGCGCGCTCGTGGGTGTGATCAACTCGCTGCTGATCATCCGCTTCGGCCTCAACGGCTTCATCGTCACGCTCGGCATGCTGATCGTGCTGCGCGGCATCCTCACCGGCATCTCCGGCGGTCAGACCTTCTTCCAGCTGCCGCAGTCCATGCTCTACACCGGCACCGCCGAATGGTTCGGCATGCCCGCCTCGATCTGGATCTGCCTGGCCCTGTTCGCCGTCGCGATCGTGGTGCTCGGCTGGACCAGCTTCGGCCGCTCCCTGTACGCCATCGGCGGCAACGTCGACGCGGCGAAGGCGGCCGGCATCCGCACCGACCGGGTGCTGTGGATCGTCATCGTCACCGGCAGCGTGCTCGCCGCCCTCGCCGGGCTGATGCTCTCCGGACGCCTGGCCTCGGTCGCCTCCGCGCAGGGCAACGGCTACATCTTCACCGTCTTCGCCGCCGCCGTCATCGGGGGCATCAGCCTCAACGGCGGCAGGGGCACCATGTTCGGCGCTTTCTGCGGCATCCTGCTGCTCTTCATGATCCAGAACGTGCTGACGCTGGCCGGTGTCCCCGCCCAGTGGATCGGCGCCCTCAACGGCCTGATCATCCTGGTCGCCCTCGCCATCTCCCGTATCACCGGCGGCAAGGTCCAGGAGTGACCCGGGCGGCCCGCCGGCCGCCCTGCCTCCACCGCGTTCACGTCTCGTAGCAGGGGGAACCGTCTCCCCTGCCCCTCACAGGAGTTGCCGCCATGTCCTCCCCCGTGCCCTCAGCCGCCCGCATCATCGCCCTGGACGTCCTGGACGTGCGGTTCCCGACCTCCGAACACCTCGACGGCTCGGACGCCATGAACCCCGAGCCCGACTACTCCGCCGCCTACGTGGTCCTGCGCACCGACGCGGGCGACGGGCTGGAGGGCCACGCCCTGGCCTTCACCACCGGACGCGGCAACGACGCACAGGCCGCCGCCATCGCCACCCTCGCCCCGCACGTGGTCGGCCTGTCCGTGGAACAGGTCTGCTCCGACCTCGGCGCCTTCTCCCGCTCCCTGGTCCACGACCCCCAACTGCGCTGGCTGGGGCCGGAGAAGGGCGCCATCCACATGGCGACCGGCGCGGTCGTCAACGCCGCCTGGGACCTCGCCGCCAAGCGGGCGGGCAAGCCCGTGTGGCGTCTGCTGGCCGAGATGTCGCCGGAAGAGCTCGTCGCCCAGGTGGACTTCCGCTGGCTGTCCGACGCCCTCACACCCGAGGAGGCGCTCGACATCCTGCGCGGGGCCGAGCCCGGCCGTGAGCTGCGCATCGCCCGCCTCCTCGACCAGGGCTACCCCGCCTACACCACCACCCCCGGCTGGCTCGGCTACTCCGACGAGAAGCTGGCCCGTCTCGCCCGCGAGGCCGTCGCGGACGGCTTCACCCAGATCAAGCTGAAGGTGGGCGCCGACCTGCAGGACGACATACGGCGCCTGCGCACCGCCCGCGAGACCGTCGGCCCGGACATCCGCATCGCCGTCGACGCCAACCAGCGATGGGACGTCCAGCCCGCCATCGACTGGATGCGGGCCCTGGCCCCCTACGACCCCTACTGGATCGAGGAGCCCACCTCCCCCGACGACATCCTCGGCCACGCCGCCGTCCGCAGGGCGCTGAGCCCCATCAAGGTCGCCACCGGCGAACACATCGCCAACCGTGTCGTGTTCAAGCAGCTGTTGCAGGCCGGCGCGGTCGACATCGTCCAGATCGACTCCGCCCGCGTCGGCGGCGTCAACGAGAACATCGCCATCCTGCTGCTGGCCGCGAAGTTCGGTGTGCCGGTCTGCCCGCACGCCGGCGGCGTCGGTCTGTGCGAGATGGTGCAGCACCTGTCGATGTTCGACTACGTCGCCGTCTCCGGCACCGCCGAGGACCGGGTCATCGAGTACGTCGACCACCTGCACGAGCACTTCGTCGACCCGGTCCGCATCGTCGGCGGACACTACGTCGCGCCGACGCTGCCCGGACTGAGCGCACAGATGCATCCGGCCTCCCTCAAGGAGTACAGCTACCCCGACGGCCCGGTCTGGTCCGCCCGTGTCTGAACCGCTGCCCCTGGTCGACGCCCACCACCACGTGTGGGACCTGGACCGCCGGCCCCAGCCCTGGCTCGACGAACCGGGCCACGAGCCGATCCGCCGCAGCCACGGCATCGAGGACCTGCGACAGGCCGCCGACCGGCCCCTGGCGGGACGCCGGCTGACGAGCACGGTGGTCGTGCAGTGCGTCACCTCCGTGGCGGAGACGGCGGAGCTGCTCGACCTCGCCGCCCAGGACCCGCTGGTCGGCGCGGTGGTCGGCTGGGCGGACCTGACCTCCTCCGCGGTCGGCGACGTACTCGACGAACTGCGCTCCGGGTCCGGGGGCGGGTATCTGCGGGCCCTGCGCCACCTCGTGCAGGGCGAGTCGGACCCGCAGTGGCTGCAACAGCCGTCCGTCGAGCGGGGTTTGCGCGCCGTACAGCACCGGGGCCTCGGCTACGACGTGCTCATCCGGGGCCACCAGTTCGACCAGGCGATCCGCCTCGCCCAGCGCTTCCCGGACCTCCCGCTGGTGCTGGACCACGCGGGCAAACCGCCCGTCGGACAGCCCTCGTTGCCCGACTGGGCGCGCGATGTGCGCGCGCTGGCCCGCTACCCGCAGGTGCGGTGCAAGGTCTCGGGGCTGATCACCGAGGCCGACCAGTACACATGGACCCTCGACGACATCCGCCCCGTCTGGGACACGCTCCTGGCCGCCTTCGGTCCCGAGCGGCTGATGTTCGGCTCCGACTGGCCCGTCTGCGTGCTCGCCGGAGGCTGGTCCCGCTGGGCGGACACCGTCGAGCGCCTGCTGGACGACTGCTCGCCGCGCGAGCGGCACGCGGTGCTCTGCGAGACGGCCACCGCCTTCTACCGCCTGTCCGACCACGAGAACCAGAAGTAAGGAGAGGACTGCGTGCTGCTGACCGAACTGCTGCACCCCGGCATCCTCGAAGCACTGGCCGGAGCCGGGCACGGCGCCCGTGTCCTGCTCGCCGACGGCCACTACCCCGCCAGCACCGCCGTCGGCGAACGAGCCAGGACCGTCCACCTCAACCTGGCACCCGGCACCCTCGACGTCACCACCGTCCTGGACGTGCTGCTGCGCGCCCTGCCCGTGGAGTCGGCGCAGGTGATGGTGCCCCCCGAGGGCGAGCCGGAGCCGGCGGCCATCGCCGAGTACCGCTCCCGACTGGCACCGGTTCCCGTCGACGCCCTCGACCGCTTCGCGTTCTACGACGCCGCCCGCTCCCCCGACCTGGCCCTCGCCGTCGTCACCGGCGACACCCGTACCTACGCCAACCTGCTGCTGACCATCGGCGTCCGCGCGGAAGGGACCCTGACCCCACGTTGACTTCCTCCCCCGCCTAAAGGCGGGGGATTCCAGCGGTCGCCCGCTGGGGTTCCTGCTTCACCGACGACCGCCCCGTCCGGGAGGACTCCCGTTGAGGTCTTACACCGTCTCCACAGGCAGAGGCCGCCAGCCCGGCGGCCAGGATGTTGCGTGCCGCGTTCACGTCGCGGTCATGCACCGTGCCGCAGTCGTCGCACGTCCACTCGCGGACGGTGAGCGGCATCTTCGCCGCGACCGTGCCGCAGGCCCCGCACAGCTTCGAGCTGGGGAACCACCGGTCGATCACGACGAGTTCGCGCCCGTACCAGGCGCACTTGTACTCCAGCATGGAGCGAAGGTCCGTCCAGGCCGCATCCGAGATGGCGCGCGCCAGGCGCCCGTTCTTCAGCAGGTTGCGGACGGTGAGGTCCTCGATCACGACCGTTTGGTTCTCACGGACGAGACGAGTCGACAGCTTGTGCAGGAAGTCCCGGCGCCGGTCGGCGATCCGCGCATGGACCTTGGCCGCCTTACGTCGGGCCTTCTCCCGGTTCGCCGAGCCCTTCGACTTGCGCGACACCTCCCGCTGCGCCTTGGCGAGACGGGCGCGGTCACGGCGCTCGTGCCGGGGGTTGGCGATCTTCTCCCCGGTGGACAAGGTCACCAGCGACGTGATCCCGGCGTCGACGCCGACCGCCGCCGTGGTCGCGGGGGCCTGGGCGACGGCGTCCTCGCACAGCAGGGACACGAACCAGCGTCCCGCCGCGTCGCGGGACACGGTCACCGTGGTCGGTACCGAGCCGTGCGGGAGCGGACGCGACCAGCGGATGTCCAGGGGCTCCGCCATCTTCGCCAGAGTCAGTCGCCCCTCGCGCCACGTGAAGGCGCTGCGGGTGTACTCGGCCGACGACCGGGACTTCTTCCGGCTCTTGAACCGCGGGTACTTCGCCCGCTTGGCGAAGAAGTTGGCGAACGCCGTCTGAAGATGGCGCAGCGCCTGCTGGAGCGGGACGGAGGACACCTCCGCCAGGAACGCCAGTTCCTCGGTCTTCTTCCACTGCGTCAGCGCGGCGGAGGACTGCACATAGGAGACACGGCGCTGCTCGCCGTACCAGACCCGCGTCCGCTCCTCCAGCGCCTTGTTGTACACCAGGCGGACACAGCCGAACGTGCGCGACAGCTCAGCTGCCTGCTCGTCCGTGGGATAGAAGCGGTACTTGAACGCCCGCTTGACCTGCCGCATCACACCTCACATGTTATCAGCTCCCGTGTGAGCCACGGGTGTTGGTCGGCAGCCGGTGAACGCCGGTCCGCCCCGGCGGCGAACCGGCTCTCCCTGCCCCTGCTCCGCAGCAGCTTCGCTTCCTCCCCCGGCCGAAGCCGGGGGTATCCACGAAGGAGAGACCCGATGACCCTCGCCGTCCGATACACCTCGGCCCGCACCCTGGACACCGCGCCGGCCGCCGCCTTCGAGCCCGGCCCCGGCGAAGTGGAACTCGCCCCCGCCTACGTCGGCATCTGCGGAACCGACCTGCACATCTTCCACGGCGACATGGATGCCCGGGTCGCCGCGCCCGCCGTACTGGGACACGAGATGGCGGGCAGGATCGTCCGCGTCGGGCGCGGCGTCGAGGGCTGGCGGCCCGGAGACGCCGTGACCGTGATGCCCCTGCGCTGGGACGGCACCTGTCCCGCCTGCCGCGCCGGTCACCAGCACGTCTGCCAGCACCTGGACTTCATCGGCATCGACTCACCCGGCGCCATGCAGCAGCGCTGGACGGTACCCGTCTCCACTCTCATACGACTGCCCGCCACCCTCCCCCTGGACCAGGCCGCGCTCGTCGAGCCGACCGCGGTCGCGGTGCACGACGTGGGCCGGGCGGCGGTGAAGGACGGTGAGAAGGTCGTCGTGGTCGGTGGCGGCCCCGTCGGCATGCTGATCGCCCTGGTCGCCGGTGCCGCCGGCGCCGACGTGCGCGTGGTCGAACTCAACGCCCACCGCAGACTGCTGGCCGAGGAGTTGGGCCTGAGCACGTGGGACCCGGCCGCCGCCGACATCACCGAGCTCGTCCAGCGGTGGACGGGCGGGGCGGGAGCGGACGTCGCCTTCGAGGTCTCCGGCGCGGCGGGCGGGGTGGACACCGCCGTCGACGTCCTCGGCGTGCGCGGCCGGCTGTGCCTGGTCGCCATCCACCCACGGCCCCGCGAGATCAACCTGCACCGCTTCTTCTGGCGTGAACTCACCCTCGTCGGGGCCCGGTTGTACGACCGCGGCGACTTCGAGCGGGCCGTCACCCTGGTCGCCGAGGGCACCATCCCCGCCCAGCGCCTCATCACCAAGGTCGTGCCGCTGACCGAGGCACCGGCCGCCTTCGAGGCGCTGGAGAGCGGCGGAGACGTGATGAAGATCCTCGTGGACTGCACCGACGACACCCGGGGAGCCGCCGTATGAGCGCCTTCGACCTCACCGGGAAGCTCGCCGTCGTCACCGGCGCCCGCCGCGGCATCGGGCAGGCGATGGCCCGCGCCCTCGCTCAGGCCGGCGCCGACATCATCGGTGTCAGCGCCCACCTGGAGGAGTCCGGCAGCCAGGTCGAGAAGGAGGTGCTGGCCGCCGGGCGCTCGTTCGAGGCGATCCGCACCGACTTCGCCGACCCCGCCGCCGTACGCGCGCTGGGCGACGACCTCGCCGGGCGCGAGCGCCCGGTGGACATCCTCATCAACAACGCGGGCACCATCCGCCGCACGCCGGCCGCCCAGCACAGCGACGCGGACTGGGAGTTGGTGCTGCAGGTCAACCTCACCGCGCAGTTCGCGCTCACCCGGGCCGTGGGCGCCACCATGGTGGCCCGCGGACACGGCAAGGTCGTCTTCACCGCCTCCCTGCTCAGCTACCAGGGCGGCATCACCGTCCCCGGCTACACCGCCGCCAAGCACGGCATCGCCGGACTGACCAAGGCACTGGCCAACGAGTGGGCGCCGCACGGCGTCAACGTCAACGCCATCGCCCCCGGCTACATCGCCACCGACAACACCCGGGCCCTCCAGGACGATCCGGCCCGCAGCAGGGCCATCCTGGAGCGCATCCCCGCCGGACGCTGGGGCACGGCCGACGACCTCGCCGGTGCCGCCGTCTTCCTCGCCTCCCCCGCCTCCGACTACGTCCACGGCACCACCCTGCCCGTCGACGGCGGATGGCTCGGGCGATGACCGCCGACCTGGCCGCCGTGCTTGCCGGGGCACGTCTGCTGCCCGTGCTGACCGTACCGTCCGTCGCGAGTGCCGGCCCCTTGGCCGACGCGCTCGCGGCGGGCGGCGCCCGCTGCGCGGAGGTCACCTTCCGTACTCCCGACGCCGAACAGGTCGTCAAGGTGATGGCGGCGCACGGCGCTCTGACCGTCGGTGCCGGGACCGTGCTCACCGCGGAGCAGGCGGAACGGGCCGTGGCGGCCGGGGCCCGTTTCCTCGTCTCGCCGGGACTCGACGACGAAGTCGTCGCCAAAGCAGGCGAGTTGGGGGTACCGGTCGTGCCGGGCGTGGCGACGGCGACGGAGTTGATGCGCGCGTTGAAGGCGGGCCTCGACACGGTCAAGCTGTTCCCCGCCGAACCGCTCGGCGGCACCCGGATGCTCCGCGCGCTCGCGGCGCCGTTCCCGCAGGCGCGCTTCGTGCCGACCGGTGGCATCGGACCCGACCAGCTGCCCGGCTATCTCGCCCACCCGTCGGTCCTCGCCGTGGGCGGCAGCTGGATCGCCACCCCCGGTCACCTCGAACACTGCGCGTACGACGAGATCCGCCGGCTGACCGCCGAAGCGGTGGAGGGGACGGCACCGTGACCGACGTGATCGCCCTGGGCGAGGTCATGCTGCGCCTCGACCCCGGCGAGGGCAGGATCCGCACCACCCGCAGCTTCCAGGTCTGGGAGGGCGGCGGCGAGTACAACGTCGTACGCGGACTGCGCCGCTGCTTCGGCCTGCGCACCGCCGTCGTCACCGCCCTCGCCGACAACGCGGTCGGCCGGCTCGTGGAGGACCTGATCCTCCAGGGCGGCGTCGACACGTCGCACATCCGCTGGGTCGCGGCGGACGGCATGGGACGCACGGCCCGCAACGGCCTGAACTTCGTCGAGCGCGGCTTCGGCATCCGCGGGGCGCTGGGCGTCAGCGACCGCGCGAACACGGCCGTCTCCCAGCTACGCAAGGGGGATGTCGACTGGGACGCGGTGTTCTCGGCCGGGGTGCGCTGGTTCCACACCGGCGGGATCTTCGCCGGGCTGTCCGACACCACCGTCGACGTCGCCGACGAGGCCATGGCGGCCGCCCGTCGGCACGGCGTCTCCGTCTCCTACGACCCCAACTACCGGCCCAGCCTCTGGGAGGGCCGGGGTGGCGCCGACCGGGCCCGCGAGACCGACCTGCGCCTGGCCCGGCACGCCGACGTCGTCGTGGGTGCCCTGGGACTCGCGGGCCCGCATCCGGGCGCCGTGCGGCTGACCGACGACGAGGTGCCCGAGGCGCTCGCCTCGGTCGCGTCCCTGCTGCCGCAGGCGAGAGTGCTGGCGACGACTCTGCGCGCGGTGCCCTCGGCCGGGGTCAACGACTGGACCTCGCTGGCCTGGTCACGGGAGACCGGGCTGGTGAGCGGCCCCCGTATGCCCGGTCTGCACGTCCTGGACCGGATCGGCTCCGGCGACGGATTCGCCGCGGGACTCGTCTACGGCCTGCTCACCGGTGCCGGCCTGGAGCGCGCCCTCGCCTACGGCACCGCCCACGGCGCCCTCACCATGACCACGCCCGGTGACGTCTCCATGGCCACCCTCGCCGAGGTCGAGGCTCTCCTCGCGGGCGCCACGGCACACGTCCGACGCTGAACCACCCCTCCTGGGAGCACCCCTTGCGCCGCCGTACGATCCCCACCACCGCCGTCCAGGTCACCGAGCTCGGCTTCGGCGCCTCCGTCATCGGCAACCTCTACCGGACCACCAGCGCCAAGAACGCCGCGGCCGCCGTCGCCACCGCCTGGGACGCGGGCATCCGCTACTACGACACCGCACCGCACTACGGCCTCGGCCTCTCCGAGCACCGCCTGGGCGCCGCCCTGCGTGACCGGCCCCGCGATCAGTACGTCATCTCCTCCAAGGTCGGCCGTCTCCTCGTCCCAAACGAACAGCCGAGAGGTGTCGACACCGAAGGTTTCGTCGTCCGCGACGACCTGCGCCGCCAGTGGGACTTCAGCCGCGACGGCGTGCTGCGCTCCGTCGAGGAGACGCTGGAGCGCACCGGCCTGGACCGCCTAGACATCGTCTACCTCCATGACCCCGACGACCACTGGCGACAAGCGGCCGATCAGGCCATGCCGGCCCTCGCCGAACTGCGCGACCAAGGCGTCGTCGGCGCGATCGGCGCCGGCATGAACCAGTCCGCCATGCTCTCCCGCTTCCTGCGCGAGACCGCTGCCGACGTGGTGATGCTGGCCGGCCGCTACACCCTCCTCGACCAGTCGGCCCTGGACGACGTCCTGCCCGCCGCTCAGGAACGCGGCAAGGCCGTCGTCGCGGTCGGCGTCTTCAACTCCGGCCTGCTCTCGCGAGACCGGCCCGCGGAAGGCATGAAGTACGACTACCAGGCCGCCCCGCCGGAACTCGTCGACCGCGCCCGTGCCGTCGCCGACGTCTGCCAGGCCCACGGCACCACCCTGCCCGCCGCCGCCATCGCCTTCCCCCTCACTCATCCCAGCGTCATCAACGTCACGGTCGGCATGCGCGACCCCGGACAGGTCCGGCGCAACGCGCGGCTGCACCGACAGCGCATCCCCCAGGGGTTGTGGCACGACCTGCGCGACCAAGGGCTCCTCCGCGCCGAGACCCCCTTCGCGCCCGACGAGAGGAGTCAGCCGTGTCCCTGACCGACAAGGCGATCACCCAGATCCGCCAACTCATCGCCTCCGGGGTTCTGCCGCCGGGCGCGAAACTGCCTCCCGAGCCCGAGCTGGCCGCCCAGCTCGGGCTCTCCCGCAACCTCGCACGCGAGGCGGTCAAGGCGCTGTCCGTGGCACGCGTGCTGGAGATCAGACGGGGCGACGGCACGTACGTCACCAGCCTGCAGCCGAGCCTGCTGCTCGAGGGCCTCGGTGGCGCCGTCGAACTGCTCCAGGGCGACCCCGGTGCCGTACTGGACCTCATGGAAGTGCGGCGGCTGCTCGAACCCGCCGCCACCGCCCTGGCCGTCGCCCGGCTTTCGGACGAAAGCCTGGCGGAGGTGAAGCGGCACTTGGACGCCATGCGCGAGGCCCGCGACGACGTCGAGCGGCTCAACGCGCACGATGTGGCGTTCCACCGCACCATCGTGGACGTCACCGGCAACGAAACGCTGATCACCCTGCTGGAGGGCATCTCGGGCCGCACCCTGCGGGCCCGGATCTGGCGTGGTCTGGTGGACACCCGGGTGGCGGCCCGTACGCTGGCGGAACACGAGGCGATCTACGCGGCCCTGGCCGCGCGTGACGCCGTGCTGTGCCACGCCGCGGCCCTGGTGCACGTCAACAACACCGAGCAGTGGCTGCGGAAGCACCTGGAGTCCACGGAGGTCTTGCCGGTCACGGGATCCCTTGGCTGAGGCCGAGGCGTCCGCGTCGCCGCAACGGTGAGAGGCGGACTGCCCGGACGGTTCTCCGTCCGGGCAGTCCCTCGGTTCGCCGCCTTCACGCTCGTGTCACTGGGCGGTGAAGGTCCACAGCAGGTTGGTGCTGCTGCCATAGCCCCACTGCTTCGTGACGGAGCCGGAGGCCACGTTCCCGCCGCCGTCCAGGACGAGGCCGGTGGCCCGGTTGGCGATGGTGCACATGCCCTCGCCCCGGTGGGTCACCGTCCACTGCTGGTTGTTGCTGCCGTTCCACGCCGCCTGCTGGGCCGGGGAGCCGTCGGACGTGGCGCCCCAGCCGTCGGCGACCATGCCGTTGGTGCGGTTGACCAGCTTGTAGTAGCCGCCACCGACGTCCACGAGCTGCCACTGGAGGTTGGGGCTGCCGTCCCAGGTGTACTGCTTGAGGTTGGATCCCGACGCGACGTTCCCGCCGCTGTCCAGGGCCAGGCCGTCGGTGACGTTGGTGATGCGGAAGTAGGCGGCCGGATTGAACTGCACCTTCAGGGAGGTGATCTGGTCGTTCTGGCCGGTGACCCTGAGGTCGGGGTTGTCGGCGGTGAAGGTCCAGGAGGTGCCGGTGAAGTTGTCACCGCTGTAGGCGACGATCTGGTTCCCGCCCGCCAGCCTCAGGGAGGAGATGCTCTGGGCGTCCACCCCGGCCAGCTGCAGCTGCTCTGCCGTGTAGGTGCCGGGGTCGAGCACCGCGTAGTTCCCGGAGTAGTTGACGTCCTGGTGGACCACGGCACCGACCGCCGGCCGCAGCGGGGGGATCTGGCCGGAGAAGGTGAGCTTGAGGACGTAGGCGCCCGCGGTGTACGGCGCCGAGGAGGGCAGCGTCACGGTCAGCCCGGAGGAGTCCTGCGTCGGCGCGGCGAGGTTGACGTAGGTGCCGGCGGTCGAGTCGAGCAGTTTCACCGAGGTGAGCGAGGAGACGTTGATGCGGTCCGAGCTCAGGGTCTTGATCTTCAGTGAACTGCCCGGCCAGCCCAGCACGGTGGCGTACAGCACCGTGTTGCCCTTGCTGCGGGTGAAGCGGATGTCCTGTGCGGTGCCGACGAGCGGGGCGGTGAACGCGCCCCCGCCCATCCGGGTCGGGCCCTCGCCGTACTGCGTCCAGGCGCGGGTCGCGTACATCGACTCCCCGAAGCGTTTCAGGTAGTCGCCGATGCCGAGCAGCACGTCCTTCTGGCCCTGGGGGATCGTGCCGTCGGCCATCGGCGCTATGTTCAGAAGCATGTTGCCGTTCTTGCTGACCCGGTCGATCAGGGAGTGCAGCATCTGCTGGGTGCTGTAGTAGCCGATGCCCTGGGTGTAACACCAGCTGGAGCTGGAGATGCTGTCGTCGGTGAGCCAGTAGGGCGCGGTCCGGTCGGCCGGGCCGCCGCGCTCGTAGTCGAAGACCTCGCCGTGGCCGTTGAAGCCGTCCTTGTAGGTGGCGACGACCTCTTTGCCCCAGGAGTTGGCCTGGTTGTAGTAGTACGACAGGAAGTTCAGGCGCTGCGTCTCGTCGACCTTGGTCAGGTCGAAGTCCTCCCAGAGGATGTCCGGTTGGGCGCGGTCGATGACTTCCTTGAGCTTGTCGTACCAGAGCTGGTTCTCGGCGGTGGAGCCCAGTTGCCCGTAGAGCTTCTTGAGGCTGGGGTCGGTCTGGGCGGGCACGTGGTCGTAGTAGCCGTTGAAGTTGTAGGCGTGGTGCATCGCCACCAGCAGCTTCAGGTTCTTGGCGCGGATCGCCGTGGTGAACAGCTTCAGCAGGTCGAGCTTGGGGCCCTTGGCGACCGAGTTCCACTCGTTGACCTGCGAGTCCCACATGGAGAACCCGTCGTGGTGCTCCGCGACGGGTCCCGCGAACTTCGCTCCGGCGTCGACGAAGAGCTGGGCCCACTCGTCGGGGTCGAAGTTCCCTCCGGCGGACTTGAGTCTGGGTGCGAACTGGGTGAAGTGGCCCGCCTTGTCGTTCGCTCCGTTGATGAAGTTGTGGTAGGGCCACGCAGAGGGGTCGCCGTAGGTCGCGATGTGGTGCGTGTTGGCGTTGCTCCCGCTGATGTACATGTTGCGGGGATACCACTCACTGTCGTAGGCGGGGACGCTGAAGACGCCCCAGTGGAAGTAGATGCCGAACTTGGCGTCCTGGAACCACTCCGGGGCGGGCGGGTGCTGGTTCACCGAACCCCACGAGGGGGTGTAGGTGCTGGGAGCGGCCTGCGCGGTGCCGGCGCCGAACACTCCCCCCGCGACGGCCGCCGCGGCCACGCAGGTGGCGCCGGCGAGGAACTGACGTCTGTTGATCGAACTGGGCATGGGGGCATCCCTGTGTCGGACGGAGGCAGACGGAAGAGGCGGGACCGGCGCGACAGTCACCACGCGCGCGCCGGTTGTTACGGAAGAAGGTCCGCCATATGTCGCCGCCATGTCAACGGGCGTGCAGGGATGAAAACAGGTTCTCACCTGGGATTTTGTACCGATATATCTCATCTGCTGCTATTTATCCAGCGGCAAACATACAATGTTTCGCGGTCGGAAAGGGCTCCCCGCCGTCCGGCCACGCACCATGGGGCGGCGGCACACACCGACGGCGGACCCTCCACGGCCTCCCCGGTATCATCGGCGCCACACTCGCCGCGCCGCCCCGGTCACCCGCGCACCGGACCACACCGCGCACTCACGGAAGGAGCTCACGTTGTCCCTGACAGACAGGGCCATCGGGCAGATCCGTGAGCTCATCCGCTCCGGCGCGCTGCCGCCGGGCGCGAAGCTGCCCCCGGAGCCGGAGCTCGCCGCGCAGCTGGGCCTCTCCCGCAACCTCGCCCGCGAGGCGGTCAAGGCGCTGGCCGTGGCCCGGGTGCTCGAGGTACGGCGAGGCGACGGCACGTACGTGACCAGTCTCCAGCCCAGCCTGCTGCTGGAGGGCCTCGGTGGCGCCGTGGAGCTCCTCCAGAGCGACACGGGCGCCCTGCTGGATCTCATGGAGGTCCGGCGGCTGCTCGAACCGCTTGCCACCGGACTGGCCGCCGCCAGGATCACCGACGACCAACTGGCCGAGGTCAAGGGCCATTTGGATGCGATGCGGGAGGCGAGCGACGACGTGGAGCGGCTCAACGTCCATGACGCGGCCTTCCACCGCTCGGTCGTGGCGGCCACCGGCAACGAGAGCCTGCTCACCCTGCTCGAGGGCATCTCGGGCCGTACCCTGCGCGCCCGGATCTGGCGGGGCCAGCTGGACGACCAGTCCGCCGGGCGGACCCTCGCCGAGCACGAGGCGATCTACAACGCCCTCCGCACCCGTGACGTCGCGGTGAGCCAGGCCGCGGCCCTGCTGCACGTCAGCAACACCGAGCACTGGCTCCGCGAGCACCTGCGGTCGAACACCGCACAGGCGTAGCGAACGGGGGCCGGACCCCGGCCAGGCCCGGCGCCGAGCCTGGCCGCGCCCGTCAGTTCATCAGGCGCCATGGCGGATTGGAGCCGCCGTTGCTGGAGCCGAACTGGGTGAAGAACTGCCACACCGCGGCCGACGTCCAGGTGCGCCAGCCGTCACCGGTGGAACCGTCTATGGGGCCGGGGTCGTGGCCCGCTCCGTCGAACGCCGCCCACACGACGGGGTAGCCGGAGCGGCATCCGGAGTAGGTGGTGATGATGTGGGTCAGGCTCCCGTAGGCCGGTTCGGGCGGATTCTGCGGGGTGCAGCCGTTCGTCCGCACGAAGGTGTCGCGCAGGTCCCGTCCCGACTGGATGGGCAGCACGTTGTCCCTGAGGCCGTGCAGTCCCATGTAGGCGATGGGCTGGTTGCCGCCGTTGCAGCCACTGAGGTTCGCGCCGGAGTAGACCGCGACGGCGCGGAAGACGGTCGCCCGGGAGCAGGCGAGGGCGTACGACATGGCACCGCCGTAGCTGAAGCCCGCGGAGAACAACTGGGTGGTGTCGACGCACAGGCCCGCTTCGATCTGGCTGACCATGGCGTCGACGAAGGCCACGTCCTGACCGCCGGAGTTGGCCCAGCCGTTGCCGATGCCCTGCGGGGCGACGAAGATCGTGCCGTTGTTCGCGCTGTCTGCCAGGCGCCGTAGGCCGTAGTAGGACCAGTTGTAGCCGTCCGTTCCGCCCGAGTCGACGTCGGCCGCCGTGCCACCGCGCCAGTGGAAGCCGAAGATCAGCCGGTAGGGGTGGTTGTTGTCGTAGCCCGCGGGGATCCGCAGGGTGTAGCTGCGGCTCTGCCCGCCGCTCTGGATGGTGTGGTTGCCGCTCGTCAGTGCCGGGGCCTTGCCGCAGCCGGCCGTCGACCCGGCGGCCGCGGTGACCGGCGGGGGTGCGGCGGCGCTTCTGCCGAACGACGTGCCGGCGGCTGACAGGACGAGAAGCATCGCCGCCACGACGGGCAGTAAGAGCGGTTTGTGTTTCATGCACTCCTTCTTCCAGTCTCGAGGGGGGAGTGGGGCGTCACGCAGGGCGTGCCGCCCGCGGCATATATAAGGAGTCCTCCTCCGTGGCGGTGCCGGGGGGCAGGTAGGAGTCAGCCCAGCGTCCACTGCTGGCCGCTGCTTCCGTTGCAGGTCCACAGCTCGGTGAGGGTGCCGTCGGCCGTGGCCGCGCCGGTGACGTCCAGGCACAGGCCGGACTGGACGCCGGTGATCGTGCCGTTGGAGTTCAGCGTCCACTGCTGGTTGCTCTGGCCGTTGCACGGCCAGATCTCCACCTTCGTCCCGGGCGTGGTCTGGTTGTCGTAGGCGTCCAGGCACGTCTGGGCGTTGCCCGAGTAGACGGTGAGCTGGCCGGATGCGGTGTGCGTCCAGGTCTGGTTGGCGCCGCCGTTGCAGGTCCAGATCTCCACCTGGGTGCCCGCGGTGGTGGTGGAGTTGGGTACGTCCAGGCACTTGCCGGCGCCGACCGCGTGCAGTTCCCCTGTCGCGCCGGTGCCCCCGCCGCTGCTGGTGCCGCCCGCGACCCGGTACATGACCGTGCCGTGGGCCGGTACCGAGGCGCTGATGGTGCCGGAGGTGGTCGAGGACGCACCCGACCACAGGTCGGTGAGGGTGTAGGCGGACGCCCCGGTCTTCCCGATGGCGGCCGCGGTGGTGGTGATGGTCGCCGTGGAGCCCGTCTCGTTGAACAGCGCGACCGACACGTCCCCGTTCGCGAGCGGCTTGGCCAGCACGTCCAGGCCGCCGGCGGACGACACCATGGTTCCCTGCTTGCCGAGGGGGTCCTGGTCGACCGCGATCACCCGGGAGTTGGTCAGCGTGGAAAGGGTGGAGGCGCTCGCCTGGGGGATGTTGGTGCCGGCGATGAGCGGCGCGGCCATCTCCGCCCAGAGGCTGAACTCGCTGCGGTTCTCGGTGGCCGTCATCGAGCCGTTGCCGACCTCCAGCATGTCCGGGTCGTTCCAGTGGCCTGGTCCGGCGTAGGAGGCCAGCCCCACGTTGCTGTGGAAGATCGACAGCATGCTGGAGTAGGTCGGGCTGATGTCTCCGGTGGTGCGCCAGCTGTTGCCCACGTCGGCGCCCCAGGTCCACACGTTCTCCTGGCCCCAGTTGCACAGGCTGTACAGGATCGGTCGGCCGGTGGCCGCGAGCGCGTCCCGCATGGCGGTGTAGCGGGTCCGTGCCGGCACGCCGGTGTTGTTGCAGTTGTCGTACTTCAGGTAGTCCACGCCCCACGACGCGAACGACTGCGCGTCCGTGCTCTCGTGGCCGAGGCTGCCCGGGTATCCCGCGCAGGTGGCGGTGCCCGCGTCCTCGTAGATCCCCAGCTTCAGGCCCAACGAGTGGACGTAGTCGGCGGTGCCCTTGATGCCGTCGGGGAACTTCGCCGGGTCCGGCACCAGGTGACCGCCCGAGTCGCGGCTGTGGGTCATCCAGCAGTCGTCGATGTTGACGTACGAATAGCCCGCCGCCTGCATGCCGTTGGTGTGCATCGCCTGGGCGGTGGACTTGATCAGCGCCTCGGAGACGTCGCAGCCATAGGCGTTCCAGTCGTTGAAGCCCATCTGCGGAGTCGGTGCGAGTCCGTTGCCGAGGGCGGCGGCGGGCGATGCGGTACCGAGGGCGATCAGGGGTGCGGCCACGGCAAGCAGCACGGTGGAGAGGGTGAGCGCCAGGGTTCTGCGCAGGGACAGCCGTGGGGCCAGCGGAGTGGTCGTGGGCATGGGGCATCTACTCCTGAACCGGGTTGGAAAAACTGACGGGCGTTCAGCGATAACCGGCGGCGGTGACGTTGGCCTGCACCGCGTTGTCGGTCGCGTCGGAGGGATAGCCTGCGACGACGGCTCCCTCGTAGAAGGTGCCGGCGCTCAGATTGGCGCCGCCGCCGGGCTTGCAGCAGTCGCCGCCGCTGCCGAGGACGATGGCCCCCTGCTTCTTCATGGGGCTGTATCCGCCGGGCAGCGCGCCGTCCCACAGGGTGGTCAGGCCGCCCGACTGTGCGTTGCCGCCCTTGAGCGCGAACCTGGACGTGCCGTTGTTCTTCAGCATCGCGGTGACGAACTTGGCAGCGAACGCCCGCTGGTTGGGGTTCCAGGACTTGCTGCCGCCCGGGTACAGCCCCCATTCGAGATCGGCCTGCACCCAGGGACCGCTTCCCGAACAGCCGCCGAACCAGCACTCGGTGCCGAAGTTGATCGCGTCCATCGCCCCGGCCGCGTCGGCTTTCCTGGTCGTCTCGCTGTTGCCGTAGTCGAAGCAGCAGCCGCCGTTGACGTGGGCGCCGCTGGTCACCATGTACGCGCCCTCGGGTGCCGCACCGGTCGGCACGCCCGTCAGGTGGCCGTCCCGCCAGTAGCTGTTCCCGGGGTTGATGTACAGCGAGTACGCCTTGGTGCCCCCGGCGGTCAGCGACTCGGACGTCGCCTTCGCGGGGCTGCTCTGACTCGATCCCGGGACCTGGGCCGAGCCCTGGTACCACAGGTCGTTGCCGTGTCCTGACTGGTCGCGGACGACCGTGATCACGCAGCTGGTGCCCGCGCAGAAGGCGTCCTGGGCCGATGCGTCGGCGAAGCCGCCGGGTGCCAGCAGGCCGATGTCCCGGGTCGCGCTGTCCGACGCTCGCCTGACCTGGTACAGGGGGCCGTTGTACGAGCGGTAGAGGGCGCGCACCGTGCTGTGCGCGGCGACGCACGGGGTACCTCCCCCGGCGTAGATGTCGCACGGGCCGGACCCCTGGGGCGCCGAGCTCACCGGAGGTGCCGCCGACGCCGGCGCGGACCATGTCGGCCCGGTCGCCAGCAGCATGGCCAGCAGTCCCATCACGATCACGGCGGCCGCCGCGGACAGGCGCGGCGCACGAGTGGTGGGGCGACAGGGCGGAGCGGATGGAGGCTGCATTCTGTGTCCTCGCATGGGCGGGGGGGAAGGGGACGGAGAGTGCCGTGCCTGTCCGAGAAGGTGCGCGAGGGGTGTCGACCGCTCCCGTCAGAGTGCCCGAGAGCACGCACAGGAAACGCTTATACATCCCACGTCGCACAGTGATCCCACAGGCTCAACGCCCTGTCAATAGACGGCTCTTGGCAATTCCCGCTCGATACATCCCATGTCTGGCTCGTGATGGGACCGCCTGAGGGCATGCCTGAACCCGCGCCCGGCGACCGCCGCCGTACCGAGCGCGGGTCTTCGCTTTCCGGCCCTACCTCGCGCCGATCACCTCACCCGAGATTCCAGTGCCGAGCGCGCCGGCGTCCATCCGGTGACGAGTGATCCGGGGACGGTGGTGGGCCGGCCGCGGACCGGCGCCCTACAGGTCAGCTGAGGCTCCACCGCTGGTTGGATCCGCCGTTGCACGGCCAGAGTTCCGCCAGGGCGCCGTTGGCCGTGGAAGCGCCGGTGACGTCGAGGCACAGCCCGGACTGGACGCCGGTGACCGTGCCGTCCGCGTTCACCTGCCACTGCTGGTTGGCACCCCCGTTGCACGGCCAGGTCACCACCTTGGTGCCGGCGGACGTCTGGTTGTCGTACGCGTCCAGGCACATCTGGCCGCTGCCGCTGTAGACGGTCAGCTGTCCCGAAGAGGTGCGCGTCCACGTCTGGTTGGCGCCGCCGCCGCAGTCCCAGATCTGCAGTTGTGTGCCGGCCGTGGTGGAGGAGCTCGGCACGTCCAGGCACTTGCCCGCGCCCACCGCGTGCAGCGCGCCGGTACTCGTCCCGCCCCCCGCGGAACTGCCGTACCCGACAGCGGTGATGTTGGCCTGGACGGAGTTCTCCGTGGCGTCCGACGGATAGCCGGACGTCATCACGCCCTCGTAGAAGGTGCCTTGGGCACCCTTGCTGTTGTCGCCGCCGGTGCCCAGGATGATGGCGCCCTGCTTGCGCATCGGGTTGTATCCCGAGACGTTGGGGCGCACTCCGTCGTAGAACGTGGAAAGGCCGCCGGACTGCGCGTTGCCACCACGGATCGCCCAGTGGTTCGGGCCACCCTTGATGATGGCGGTCGTGTAGCGGTAGTTGATGGTCGGGTCGTTGGCGTTGTAATGCTGGTTTACCCCGGAGAAGAGACCGTTCTCCAGGTCGGCCATGATCCAGGGACCGTTGCCCGAACCGTAGCCCCACACCTTGATGTTGCCGAAGTAGATGGCCTCCATCGTGCCGTTGCCGTCGTCGTTGCTGTCCGTCTCGGCGTTGCCGTAGTCGAAGCAGCAGCCGCCGTTGTAGTGCGTGCCGTCGAAGATCGCGTACATGCCCTCGGCGTTGTCCCCGGTGGCGATGCCGTTCGTGTGGTTGTTCCGGTAGCCCGTACCGGGTGCCACGAAGACGCCATAGGCCTTGTGTCCGCCCACCGTCGTGGGCGCGGCGGTCGCGTTCGCGAGGTTGTCGGGGCCGCCCGCCGCACCGCCGCCGGGGGCCTGGGTGAGGTTGTTGTTGCGGCCGGACTGGTCGTAGATGACCGTGATCAGGCAGGACGTCCCCGAGCAGAACGAGTCCTGGGCGGCGGCGTCGGCATACCCGCCCGCGCTCAGTACCCCGATGTCACGGGTGGAGTTGTCGGAGGCGCGCCTGACCTGGTAGAGCGGCCCGTTGTACGAGGCGTACAGCGCTCGTGTGGTGCTGTGCGCCGCCACGCAGGGCGTGCCGCCTGCCGCGTAGATGTCACAGGGCCCGGACGTGGCGGCCCGGGCTGTGCCGGCCGTGGCCGTGGCGCCGGCCAGAGCGCCGGCGACGAGCGCGGCTGCGGCCCCCGCCCGGGCGAACGTCTTCCACCGGGAACGGGCCGTGCCCGCCGACGTAGGAAGATGTGTCCCAGACGACGCGTTTCGTGGCGGGCGACGGTGGTGTACCGCCGCGAGTAACCGCTCGACGCTGTCGCGCCCGGGCAGCAGACGGCGTCTCGTACGTGTGGTTCCCATCTGGACTCCCTACCGTGCCGGTGCAACCCGGTCGGGTCGCGGTGGTGGCGGTGACACATGCCGAAGCGTCTGAACGTGCCGTGGTGCAGTGGGATTGCCGAGAGACATCGGGAATGGCGGTGTTGCCGGTCTCGCAGGGTGCCAAGGGTCGGGAGGCCCCTCCTGCGGGGCTTGCTGCGGAATCGATTCGACTGCTGATCGCCGCGGTTCGCAAGCTCTCGGGAAACACGAAAAGTTGCGATGGAACGGGCCCGGACCGCGGCCCGACCCACTGCCGCGACGGTGCCGGGGGCCGCGCGAGTGTCGCCGACGGCCGGCCACCGAACCTACGGATGCCCCTTCATCAGGTCACTGAACAGGAATGTCTCCGAGTGGACCCCGATCACGCGGCAACGGAGCGAAGGCCACTCGCCGAAGCAGACGCCCCTGCACGGAGATTGACGCCGTTTGCGCTTCGCACTACGCGACTGGCCTGCGCAACGCCGGACATGAAATCTTGTCGAACCGCTTGCGTCGAACCGGTTCGCCCCGACCTCGTAACGTCGTGAGACGGGCCCGCAGCCCCACCCCGATGACGAGAAGATCACACTTCCTGCCGCTGTCCGAAACCGTGCGCCTTCTCAGTCACAGGTTGCTGGGCCGCCAGACACCTCGACGCTCAACCACCGTCCGGTGTACGGCGGGGGACGTGCGCGACCGGCGTGTCCGTGGGGCGGACCTCACTGACGGCCCGCTCGCGGAGCTCGTCCGGGTATGTGCGTGGTGCCGGCACTGCTCGTGGTTCTCCGATCAATCACACCGGAAGGTACGTCCTCCCGGCGTCGATCCACAGGTCTTGAGCATTGCTCTCCGTCTCGCCCCGCACCTGTGCACCCATCAACGCGCTACGGACGCGCAGCGCACGCAGGTTTTCGCCGCCGGGCGCACTTCGAGGCGCTCCATCGGTATCGGCTCACCGCATTGCTCGCAGCGCCCCCAGTCGCCTTTCTCCAACCGTTCCAGGGCGCGATCGAGATCGTTCAGATGCTCGCGCGCCTGGGACAGCAGGGCGGCGACGTGTGCCCGCTCGAAGGCCGTGCTCGCCCCCTCCGGGTCGTGCTCGTCGTCGATGGCCACCAGTGCGTTCGCCTCGACGATCCCTTCGTACTCACGGCTCAGGGCGGATATCTGCTGCAGCGTGTCGACACGGTCGGCCGCGAGCAGCGCCCGCATCCACTCACACCGGGATGCGGAAAGTGCAGCATTTGGGCATTGATCGCTCATATGAGAACAAACGTCATCGGCTCGTGCCGAATTCCCGGGTGCTCGGGCGGCGACGGCCTCAACGATGGCGTGGGCGGCCACGCTGGTACTGCTTCGGCCACGGGACGTCGTCACCGAGCACGTGGGCCGCACGGAGCGGCCAGGTCGGGTTGCGCAGCAGTTCACGCGCGAGCATGATCGCGTCGGCCGAACGGTCCACGAGGATCTGGTCGGCCTGCTCCGGTGCGGTGATCAGGCCGACCGCGGAGACGGGCAGGGCAGCACCCTCGCGGACGGTTCGGGCGAAGGGCACCTGGTAGCCGGGCTCCACTTCGATACGGGCGTTGTGGACGAGCCCGCCGCTGGTGATGTCCACCAGATCGACACCGTGGGCCACCAGGTGCCGCGACAGCTCGACCGTCTCCTCCGGGGTCCAGCCGCCGTCGGCCCAGTCCGTGGCCGAGAAGCGTACGAACAGGGGGCGGTCCTCCGGCCACTGTGCCCGGACGGCGTCGGTGACCTGGACCAGGAAACGGCTGCGCCCGTCGAGGTCGCCTCCGTACTCGTCGCTGCGGTGGTTGGACAGCGGTGACAGGAACTGGTGCAGCAGATAGCCGTGCGCGGCGTGGATCTCCAGGACCTCGAAACCGGCGGACAGCGCCCGCGCGGCGGCCTCGCCGAAGGCCCGGACCAGAGCGCGGATGTCGTCCGCGCCCAGCTGCCGCGGGGCCGGCCAGTCGCCGAACGGCAGCGGTGACGGTGCGACCGTCTGCCATCCTCCGGCCTCCGGTTCGACGTACGCGTCGCCCTCCCAGGGCGGTGCCGTCGACGCCTTGCGGCCGGCATGGGAGATCTGGATGCCGGCAATGGCTCCCTGCGTGTGGACGAAGTCGGTGATCCGCTTGTACGCGGCGGCCTGCCCGTCATCCCAGATGCCGGCGTCGGAAGGGGTGATCCGGCCCTCAGGTTCCACTGCCGTGGCCTCCTGCATGACCAGGCCGGACCCGCCGCGGGCCAGGGAGCCGAGATGGACCAGATGCCAGTCCTGCGGGTAGCCGTCGACCGAGCTGTACTGGCACATGGGGGCCACCCAGGCCCGGTTCCGGAAGGTAGTGCCGCGGAGGGTGAGCGGCGAGAAGAGACGGCTCATCGGAGGCCTCGCAGGTGGGATGTGGGGGGGCCGAGTGCCCCGCAGCCGTCGAGCCGCGGCCCGGGTTCATGCGGGGCGCCCCGCTCAGGGTGGGCCCCCGAGTACCCCAGCCGCTCTCGGGGCACACGCCGCCGGCCAGGCGTGCCACGACGCCGGGCAGTCGAGAGGTCGCTCCCCCGGATGATGCGCCCCGGCCGCCTCGTACGAGACGACGAACGGCTCATCCACCACCCCGAAACACTGATCACCAGGGCCACGGTTGGTGCGGGGTCTGGGCCGGGGTGTACTGAGCGCGGCACGCTCGCGCGCCGGGCCGGTACCGGTGGTGCGCAGCAGCCACTTGTTCCCTTTCAGGCGTAAGCGCGACCCTGGCCGGACGCCTGCCGGTCGGTGCGGCCGATCAGGGAAGGATCACGGCCAAGCCCCATGACGGAGGGGGCACCCGGGCTGTCCTGGCACGCCCTGGCCAGCCACTTCCCCGGCTCCCGCCCCATCTGGGCTGCCGCGAGCACCGCAGGGTGTGCGGGCATGGTCCGGGCGGCGTCCCGGGCGACCGTCAGGGGCAGGGCTCCGATCGAGGCGGGCTGGTCCACGATCAGGGTTCGTGTGGTGCTGGCCAGGGCGTTGGCATCGTATGCGCGCATTAACGTTATACAGACCTGCCGCCCGAAAGCGGCCGGGCATTGCGCCCGGCCGATGGGAAGTACCACCGATCGGCTTCGCTGTCCGAGGCGGTGTCAGACGAGTTCCAGGCCGCCGTCCACGGTGACGACCTGGCCGGTGGCGTGCCGTCCCGCGGGGTCGGCCATCCGCAGGACCCAGTGGGCGATCTCCTCGGTGCCCGCGATGCGGTGGGTGGGGATGCGGTCGCGTTCATAGGCGTACATGTCGTCCGCGGCCTCCGGGGTGAGTCCGGCGTGCAGCATGACGTCGGTGCGGGTGGGACCGGGGGCGACGGCGTTGACGCGGACTCCCTCCTCCGCCAGTTCCAGCGCCCAGCTGCGGGTCAGCTGTTCGACGGCGGCCTTGGTGGCCGCATAGTGCGCGCCGCCCGGCATAGGGCGGTGCCCGTAGGTGCTGGAGAGGTTGATGATGGTGCCGGAGGTCTTGCGCAGGTGTGGCAGGGCGGCGTGGGCGAGGAGACTCGGCGCGACGACGTTCAGGGCGAGCAGGTTCGTGACAGTCTGCTCGTCGGTGTCGGCGAGTGTCATCACCGCTGTGGCACCCGCGTTGTTGACCAGGTGGTCAATGCGTCCCCACCGCCGTACGGCGGTCCTGATCACCTCGGCGGGGGCTCCCTCGGCACGGACGTCGATCGCCAGGACGCCGATGCGGGGATGAAGTGCGGCGGTCTCCTTCAGCGGCGCCTCGCGCCGTCCCACTCCGAGCACCTGCGCGCCCGCTTCGGCGAAGGCGACTGCCGTGGCCCGGCCGATGCCGGAACCGGCTCCGGTCACGACGGCCACGTGGCCCGCGAAAGTCAAGGCGGAATGGTCTGCGGACATCACATGTTCCTTCTGTCTTCACTGGTGTGGACACACCATATGGCGCGCCTCACGCAACGGTAAAACATTGAACAGTGTGACACGGTTGGCGGCTCATCACGCGGCGGGGCAGGCATCTACACCAGGCCGTCCTTGCGCAGCCATGACGACGTACTCCGCTCTCACAACGTATTCGGGGGGCTGCGGTCCGCTCTCGGAACGTCCCGAAAGGTCGCGGACGGCGCCGGACCATTGACTGCGCACCGTGTGCTTTTGTGACGACGGTCCACGCTGCGGTCGCCCGTCCTCGCTGTCACACACTCTGCCCATACATTGTCATGTCGGGCATGCGCACTGTCCTCAGCGGACAGTTGAGCCTCCGACGGGAGTCCGACTCCTACGCGGTCACCGGGGAGTTCTACGACATCTTGCAGGCCGACGCGGACGAAGCCCGGGTCCGCCGGCTCTACGCACGCCGGATCGCCGACGCCCGCACCGGCGTCCTGGACGTCGGGGCCGGTACCGGGCGGTTACCTGTTGCCCCCACCACTCAGGGAAGTTGCCCCGGGCCGCTCTTCGCCCTCGCGTACCGAAGGGAAGCATCATGCGTACTTCGGCATGCGCCGCGGTCGGCGGAGCCTGCCTCACAGGGCTCTCGCCACCACCACGACGGCACCCTGTACGCCTTCGTCAAACAGGGCACGCAGAGCCACTTCGACGCCTCCTGCCCCCTTCTCTCAGGACGCGCCGCCCCTCAGGCTGCGAACTGCCGTGACGCGGCGGCCGCACGGCGGCTGTCACAGCTTCTTCCACCAGCCGGTCAATGCGGTGCCGACGACTCGTGGCGGTCCGTGCCCGGGCCCCGCGGCAACGAAGGAGGAGTATGACAGGGACATTCATCAGTCGCGCCCGGGCGACCGCCGGTCCCCGGGAGCCCGTCCACCGGACTTCCGACGCGGGCCGAGGCGGGACGCGAGGATGACGCGAGACGCCGACCGACGGACCGACCCAGCCGACGTCACCGTCGTGCTCGCCGCGGAGGCCGCCGTCCTGGAGGGACGGCTCGGGGTGCTCCGGGAGGCGATGGACGAGGTGGACGCCCGGATCCACGCGGTGTCCGAGAAGATCAGACAGCTGCCCGCAGCCGGCGACCACGAGGTGCCGCCGGCGGACGAAGGGAGCGCCACGGGGCTCGCTCCGTCCCCGGCCCGCCGTGCCTGACGGCCCGATCAACGGTGTGCTCCGCGTGGGACCGCCCACTCTGGTCTCGGCCGAGGGGGCCGCTGCATATGATGTTCGCCAGCATCCCCCCGGTGCCGCGCCGGGGGGCGGGCCGGGACATCGAGCCGTCCCGCCAGCAGGGTTGAGGACGAGAGGAACCCATGGGCTCCGTGACCCAGACGGCTCGCGCCATCGAGAGCACCGCCGAGAGTCTCCAGGAGGACCTGGCCCGGCTGGAGATCCAGAAGCAGGCGCTGGAGAGGGAACTGGCCGCGGTCACAGCCCATCTCGGTTCCGTGCAGCGGGCGCTCGACGCCCTTCAGGCCCTCATGCCCGGCACCGGCCCGGCGGCCGCCCCGTCCCCGCGGGACCCCGCCCCCGTGAGCGTCCCGCCGCCGACGAAGCCGGAGGCCGCGCGTGCCGCGGCAACCGCCGAAGCCGCCGCGGAGTCCCCGGCCGCGGCAGGCCGGAGCGACGAGGCGGGCGACGGCAGCACGACGTACGGCAAGCTCACGGAGCAGATCCTGGCGTACTTCGCGCAGGCCGGGGACACCGAGGTCCGCGCCCGCGACGTCGCGTCGGCGCTGGGACGCGACACCGACAACGGCAGCATCAACGCCGTCCGCAGCACGCTCGACCGTCTCGTCGGCGCCTCGCGCGTCCAGCGGGTCGGCCGTGGACTGTACCGCGCCGTCATGCCGTGAGCCGGCCTCCGGGCTGTGCGGGCTCCTCTCCTCGGCGCAGTTCGCCGCGGGAGACGAATGCCTCCCGCGGGTGCTGCACCGACGCCAGCGACACGATGTCGCGGCCGTAGAGAAGGGCCGTGAACCACACTGCGAACACACGCGTCTTGCGTTCCCAGCTCGGTATGGCCAGAACGTGGTAGCCACGGTGCATCAACCAGGCCGGGAACCCCTTGATGACCAGGCTCCGGTACTGGAAGATGCCGCGGCCGAGCCCGAGTGTGGCCACCACACCGAGACTGCGGTGCACGTAGTCCTTGGTCGGACGGCCCCGCAGCGACGCCAGGATGTTCCTCGCCAGGAGCTTGCCCTGGCGGACGGCGTGCTGGGCGTTGGGCACGGTGTGCGCGCCGGGCCTCCCGGCCGCGAGATCGGGCACCGCGGCGTCGTCCCCCGCCGCCCAGACGTCGGGCACCACCTCGGTGCCCGTGGTGACCCGAAGATCAGCCCGTACGGTGAGCACGCCCCGCTCGGTGACGGGCAGGTCGCTGTGGTTGTGCACGATCGGGTTGGCGGCGTTGCCGGCCGTCCACACCAGCAGGCCCGAGTCGAACTCGGTGCCGTCCGACAGCCGCACCCGGCCGTCCTCGGCGGAGACCAGCTGGGTGTTCAGGTGCACCCGCGCCCCCCGTTTCTCCAGTGAACGCACCACCCAGGCGCCCGGCCGGTCCGCGACCTCGGGCAGGATGCGGTCCCGTGCCTCGACCAGGTGGAAGGCCGGTTCGTCCGCGCCGATCTCCGGGTACTGCTTGAGCAACGCGGTCGCCAGGGCCAGCAGCTCACCAAATCCCTCCACTCCGGAGAATCCGCCACCGACGACGGTGACGGTGAGCAGTCTGGTGCGTTCGGGCCCGCGCGGCAGACCGGCCGCACGGTCGAACGAGGTGAGGAGGCGGTCGCGGATCGCCACCGCCTCCTCGACGTGCTTGAGTCCGTACGCCTGATCACTCAGCCCCGGGATCGGGAAGGTCCGGGTGACCGCCCCCGCCGTCACCACCAGCACGTCGTAGTGCAGGTCGAGGGATGACCCGGACTCCGGGCGGACCGTGACCGTGCGCGCGCTGTGGCGGATCTCCGTCACCGAGCCCGCCACCAGGCGCGTGTAGTGCAGGTGCCGTCGGAGCGAGACCGCCGCGTGCCGGGCCTCCACCGAACCGGCCACGACCTCGGGCAGGAAGGGCTGGTACGTCATGTACGGGCGGGGGTCGACGACGGTGACGCGTGCCTCGCCCGGCCGCAGCCTCTTCTCCAGGCCCCACGCGGTGTAGAAGCCCGCGTACCCGCCGCCCACGATCAAGATCTCACGCACGGTGTCCTCTGTTCCTCTCGGTCCTGACCCTCTAGACCGGTCGTCGGCACTCGGTGTGACACGGCGACCGGGGCACGTGCCAGGGCTGCGTGCGCGCCCCCTTCACCCGCGGCGCCGGCGTGCCGGTTGGAGGGGCAGCGGGTACTCCGCGTCCGGGCCGGCTGCGGCTCAGACGGGGAAGGCGAACAGCCGGTACTCGGATGTCGTCGTGCAAGCGAAATCAGTCCGTGCAGGGGAAGTGTCTGGCGCCACGACAGGCGTCGCGAGGTGCTGACGGAGAGCGTGAGTACGGCGACGAACACGAGCGCCGCCAGCAGGGGCTGTGGCGTGAGATCTTCGGTGAGGACACCGAGCCCCTGTGTCTCCACCGTTCCTGCGAACTGATGTCCCGTTTTGGACAGGACCGCACCTAGGGCGAGACCTGCCAGTGTGCTGAGCGCGACCTCGCCTGCTGCGATGGTGGCGGTCATCCCGCGGTTCACGCCGAGCAGGCGCAGATGGCTGTCGTTTCTGACTCACCCTGCCCGTGCGCTGTCGAGGATGTCCGGCAGGGCTCGGCGAGAGCTGATGCCGAGCTTCACGTAGACCTTTCGCAGGTGCCATTCCACGGTATGAGGGCTGATGAACAGCTCCGCGCCGATCCGCGCGTTCGTCATGCCGTCGGCGGCGAGGGCTGCGACCTGCGACTCCTGCGGGGTGAGAACGTTCGCCGGTGTGGTCTTCCGTGCGGTCACCTGCTCGCCGGTGGCGATCAGCTCACGGCGGGCCCGTTCGGCGAACGCGTGAGCCGGCATCGCGTCGAACATGTCGTGGGCCGTGCGGAGATGCTCGCGGGCCTGCGCGCGGCGCTGTGCGCGCCGCAGCCACTCGCCGTACAGCAGGTGGGTGCGTGCCACCTCCACGACAACCCCGCCGCGGCCGAATTCCGCGATCGCCGTGCGGTACAGGCGGTCGGCCGCTGCACCGTCGGCCAGCAACGCCTCACTGCGTGCGCTCGCGCCCCGCGCCCATCCGGAGTCGGCGGCGCGAGTGAGTTCGGTAAGGCGGGCCAACGAGGCACGGGCCTGGTCGAGTTCACCGCAACGCGTCGCGGCCTCCACGTGTTCGACCAGCGACAGACCGGTGAAGTTGAACCCGTCGTGCTCGATACCGGTGCGGGCGGCCTCGATCGCCTCTTCGTAGCGGGCCAGTCCGTTGAAGAGCACCCCCTGGATGTAGCCCATCGCACCGAGCAGGGATACCTCACCCCGCTGCACGGCGCGCTCTCGGGCTTCTTCGATGATGCCGGCGGCGACGTCCGCCTCACCCCGCCATGCGGCCAGGACGAGCGTGGCGTACTTGTGCGGGGCGTGGCCGGTCGCGGTGGCGATCGCGTCGGCCTCGTCGATCATCCGGGCGGCCTCGGCGAAGTCGCCGTAATGGATGTGCACCCCGCCCGCGTAGATCAGAGCCGGCGGCAGGCTGCCGAGTGCTCCGATGTCGCGGGCCAGACGCACCGCGCGAGTCGAGAGGGTGTCCCAGGCATGCAGGTCCCAGGCCCAGTGGATGAACGACTCAAGCGCGACCGGGGCCAGCAGCAGCCACCGTACGGTCGCCTCCCGCGTGCGGAGCTCTTCGTGCTCGAGCAGGTGGAGTGCCTCGCGCAGGGCCGGGACGGCCGTCTCCGAGCCGTCCGCGAGCAGGGCCGCCACACCGTCCAAGAGGGCGTCCGCGGCCTTGGAGCCCGAGGAGGGGGCCCCGGACGCGCGGGCTGCGATCGCCGCGGCGCGGGCGCCTGTCGGACCATGGACCCGGCCGGCGAAGATGGTCGCGCTGATCGCCTCCAGGTACGTCTCCCGCGCCAGGGGAGATCCGGCCGCGGTGAACTGTGCCGCCGCGTTCAGGAGCAGTGGTGCCGCCTCGTCGCTGCGGCTTCGGGCGAACAGGATTCTGGCCCGCAGACGTGCCAGGCGGGCCCGGTCCAGGACGCTGAGGGGATACAGGTCGGCCACCGCGGCCAATTCCGTGGCCCGTTCGGGCGCGGCGGCCGAGAAGTGTGCCTCGGCCGCCGCAAGGGCCCGGCGTCCTCGTGGCCAGGGATCGGGCGTCACCTCCACCGCGCGTTCCAGCAGAACCGCCTCGGCCGCGATGCCCCCGCGCTGCCGGGCGCGGTCGGCGGCCTGCTCCAGCCCTGCGGCGACCTCCTCGTCCGGCCCGTCGGCCGCCTGCGCGGCGTGCCAGGCGCGCCGGTCCGGGTCCAGGAGGGGATCCGTGGCCTCGGCCAGGGCCCGGTGCACCGCACGCCGATCCTCCGGCTCGGCTCCGTGGTAGACCGCCGAACGGACCAGCGGGTGCCGGAACCGTACGGGCTCGCCGAACTCGATCAGGCCGGCTGCCTTGGCCGGTGCGGTGTCCGGGGTGATGCCGAGGGAGGCGGCCGCGCGGATCAACAGGCGCACGTCGCCCACCGGTTCCGCCGCAGCGATCAGCAGCAGAGTGCGGGTCGCGGCCGGCAGCGCACCGAGCCGTCCGGCGAAATCACGCTCGACGCGGCTGGCCACCGGCCCTTGGACGACCGGAGCACTCGACGCGTCGACGCCGTAGGCCAGTTCGGCGGCGCTGCGGCCGCGGGAGAACTCCAGCAGCGCCAGCGGGTTGCCGTGTGTCTCGGCCACGAACCGGTCCCGGACCCGCTCCTCCAGGCGTCCCCCCACAGCTCCCTCCAGGAGCTCCCCGGCCGAAGCGGCGTCAAGTCCCCTGAGTTGCAGTGCCGGCAGGCCCGCGAGCGCGGACTGCCCCTCGGGGTCGCGGACCGCGAACACCATGGCGACCGGCTCCGTGAGCAGTCGCCGGGCCACGAACTCAAGTGTCTGCAACGACACTTGATCCAGCCACTGGGCGTCGTCCACCAGCACCAGCACCGGCCGGGTCTCCGAGGCGCGGGTGAGCAGGGTCAGAACAGCGAGGCCGACCAGGAAACGGTCGGGCGGATCGCCGGCCGCCGTCCCGAATGCCACGCGCAGGGCGTCACGTTGGGGTTGCGGCAGTTCTTCGACACCGTCCAGGAACGGCGCGCACACCTGGTGCAGGCTCGCGTATGGGAGCTCCATGTCGGCCTCGACACCGCGCGCCCAGGTCACCCGCACCCGTGACGCCTGCGCCGCCACGTACTCCAGCAGCACCGACTTGCCGATGCCCGCCTCGCCCCGTACGACCATGACGCGGGAACCGCCGGCCCGAAGGCCGGCCAGCAGGTTGTCGAGCTCCGTGCACTCATGCTGCCGGCCGACCAGAGCGGGAAGCGGGCTGGCGATCATGCGACTCGGCTCCTCGGCGGGATCCGGGGGAACGGTGCTCCCACAACGGTGTTCGGAAGAATCCTTGTCACGGTACCCGCGGCCCCTCCCCAGCGGTGCGGACAGACAGTGTGACTACTTCCACCCCCTGAAACACGCTGAGGTTGTCACAAATCGGGGGCCTGTCCGGTCGATCCCAACCAATGATCCTGCGCTCCTGGAACTGCGGATGCTCGACATCACCCGCGACCCCGTCGAGGTCGTGCGCGCCGCACACCCCTGTCGACCCGACCGGAATCGCCGAGCCGCGGCGCGACACGTCCGACGATGCCGGACCCATCGAGTGAGGGCCGACCGACAGCTGCGCGAAATCTTTGTGCGCCGCTCTGTCACAGATGCCGGGGCCGCCTGGTCAGGAGTGCACGAGCCAGCGCGGCCGGTGCCGTGGACGAGGTCGCCGCAGACCACCGGGCACCGTGCGAGATCAGTGAAAGGAAAGTCCATGAAGGTCGTAGTGGTCGGCGGAACCGGACTCATCGGTTCCAAGGTCGTCTCCAAGCTCAACGAACACGGTCACGAGGCGGTGGCAGCCTCCCCGAACACCGGAGTCAACACGGTCACCGGCGAAGGCCTGGCCGACGTCCTCAAGGGCGCCTCCGTCGTCGTCGACGTCTCCAACTCCCCCTCCTTCGACGACGACGCGGTGATGGAGTTCTTCCGGGCCTCCACCACCAACCTGCTCGCCGCGGAGGCCGCGGCCGGCGTCACGCACCACGTGGCTCTTTCCGTCGTGGGCACCGACCGCCTCCAGCAGTCCGGCTACTTCCAGGCCAAGCAGGTCCAGGAGGACATGATCCGGGACTCCGGAGTGCCGTACTCGATCGTCCACGCCACGCAGTTCTTCGAGTTCGCCAAGACCCTCGCGGACTCGGCGACCAGCGGTGACACGGTGTCCGTCGCCCCCATCAAGATCCAGCCCATCTTCTCGGGCGACGTGGCCGCGGCCGTCGGCCGCACGGCGGTCGGCACTCCGGTCAACGGAATCGTCGAGGTCGCCGGCCCCGACACCTTCACCCTGGAGGACTTCATCCGCAAGGGCCTCGCGGTCCACAACGACCCCCGCACGGTCGTGACGGACCCGAATGGTCTCTACTGGGGCGCCGCCCTCAAGGAGTCCGACCTGCTGCCCGGTCCCGACGCACGGCTCGGCGAGACGCACTTCGCCGACTGGAGCAGCAAGCAGTAACGGCGAGTACGGCGCCCACGGCCCCGAAATCGCAGCAACCTCACGTCAGTTCATCTCCCATCACTCGACTCTCAGGATCCCAACATGGACGCGCGCATCAACTACTTCGGCAACGCTCTCGCGGGCAAGGTCATGAAGCACCTCAACTCGGCCGGGGCCGCTGTGCACTCGGCGCTGCCCGTCGCCACCCAGGAACTGGTGAAGATCCGGGCCAGCCAGATCAACGGCTGCGGGTTCTGCACCGACATGCACACCAAGGACGCCGTCGCCGCGGGTGAGGACCAGCAGCGGCTGCACCTGGTCGCCGCCTGGCGCGAGGCCACCGTCTTCACCGACGCCGAGCGCGCGGCGCTGGAGGTCACCGAGCAGGGCACCCGCATCGCCGACGCGGCGGGCGGGGTGTCGGACGAGGCCTGGGCCAACGCCGCGAAGTACTACGACGAGGACCAACTCGCCGCGCTGATCTCGTTGATCGCGATCATCAACGCCTACAACCGCATCAACGTCATCAACCAGCAGCCCGCGGGCGGCTACAAGCCGGGCATGTTCGGCTGACCCGCCCGCTTCGGCCCGCCTGACGCCCACCGTCCGTCTCCCGCTCACCCCGGCCCACCGAGCGGGGGACGGGCCCTCTGACACCCCGTGTCCACACGACGCCACGCCGCGAACCGCAGCACCCCGGGCCCCGCGAAGGTCCACCCGCGAACCGCAGCACCCCGGGCCCTCGCGACGCCCCCCACCACCCAGCGCACCCGTGCGTAGACGAGAAGACCGACCGGCCGCACCCGCTCCCCGGCACGAACGCACCGGCCGCCTCCTGGCCCGCTGTCCCAAGGAGACGACATGCCCTCTTCCCCCGCCCCGGGCGACCAGGCCTTCCTGCGCATCGCCAGCGCCCGCGGCCGATGGACCCTCCTGGCCACCGTGCTCGGGTCCAGCGTGGTGCTGCTCGGCTCGACCGTCACCAACGTCGCACTACCGCGCATCGGCGCCGACTTCGGCGCCGACCTCGCCGCACTCCAGTGGACCGTGAACGCCTACATGCTGACCCTGGCAGGACTCATCCTGCTGTGCGGCTCCCTGGGTGACCGCTTCGGCCGACGCCGGATCTTCGTCCTGGGCATCATCTGGTTCGCTGTGGCGTCCCTGCTGTGCGGACTGGCTCCCGACACGACCACGCTCATCGCCGCCCGCGCGCTCCAGGGCGTCGGCGGAGCTCTGCTCACCCCCGGGTCACTGGCGATCATCGAAGCCTCCTTCCACCCGGACGACCGGCCGCGCGCCATCGGCATGTGGTCCGGGTTCGGCGGCATAGGGGCGGCACTCGGACCGCTTCTCGGCGGGTGGCTCGTCGACGGCCCCGGCTGGCGCTGGACCTTCCTGCTGACGATCCCCCCGGCGCTGCTGTGCGTGCCCCTGGCACTGCGCCACGTCCCGGAATCCGTCGGCAGGCCTCCGCAGCCCACCGTCACGGCCGACACCCGCACCTCCTCCCGGCGGGGCTTCGATCTCGCCGGCGCGGCCCTGGGTGCGCTGACACTCGCTCTGGCCACCTACGCGCTGACCGAGGCCCGTTCCGGCGGGCCCGTCGCCCTGGCCGCGGCCGCGGGCAGTGTCGCGGCCGGGGCTGCGTTCCTGCTGGCGGAGCGGCGCAGCAGCGACGCGATGATGCCCCTGTCGATCTTCTCGTCGCGGCCGTTCACGGCCATCAACCTCATCACCCTGTGCGTCTACGCCGGGCTGGGCGGGTTCTTCTTCCTGACCGCGCTGCAACTGCAGATCGTCGCCGGTTACTCGGCACTGGCGGCGGGCGCCGCCATGTTGCCGAGCACGGTGCTGATGCTGCTGTTCTCCGCCCGCTCCGGGACGCTCGCCCAGCGCCTGGGACCGCGCATCCCGCTCACCGTCGGCCCTGTGGTGTGCGGGGCGGGCATGCTGATGACGGCGCGGGTGGGCACGCACGCCTCCTACTTCGTCGACGTTCTGCCCGCCCTGCTGGTGATGGGGACGGGCATGGTCATCATGGTCGCTCCGCTGAGCGTGACTCTGCTGGCCTCCGTCGAGGCCGCAGACGCGGGCCTGGCCAGCGGTATCAACAACGCGGCCGCACGCGCGGCCGGGCTGGTCTCCGTGGCCGCACTGCCTCTGCTGGTCGGCATGAGCCCGGACGCTTACCGCTCTCCCAGCTCCTTCGACGCGGCGTTCAACCGGGCCATGCCCCTGTGCGCGGGCCTGCTGGCCATCGGCGCGGCGATGGCTTTCGCTCTGCTGCGCGAGACCGCGGACACCCCTGCCGCACGGCACGGCCGGGCGCACGGCTGGCTGATGGAGCCGCCGCTGGTGTCGCGCTTCGCCTATCATCGGGCTGTCGACTAGGTCGAGCGCCGAAATCCCCCGGCCTGGGCGCATCTACCAGCCGGTTCCCGCTCCTCCCCCGGCGGGAACCGGCTTCGTCCGTGAGCCGGGCCGGCCCTGCCGGTCGGCAGAACATCAAGTCATGCCCCCTCCGTCGCAGGACAGATGAAGCACTGCCACGTCGTCCCGGAGCCCACCGAACGGAGCGGCCAGCAGCGAAACGCCGCGTACCAAGGCATCGACGAACGTCTGCGCCTCCAGATGCGCGAACCGACCGGCCAGCCTCAGCACGCCCTCCTCCCCGAGCCGTCCGCCGGCCGTGCGACCTTCGTAGAGCCCGTCGGTGAACAGCACGACGCCGTCCCCGTCCGGCATCGCCATCTCGCTCTCACGCCAGTCCCCTTGTCCGGGGAAGAGTCCGAGCGGGAGACCTGGCGGCGGCTCCACCCAACGGACCTCCTCCCTGTGCCGGTGCAGAAAGCCCGGATGGCCGGCGGTGACCGTCCGCAGGGTGCGGTGGTGGGGCGACAGGACCAGGGACACCACGGTCGCGTAGGTCTCCTCCTCCGCTCGCTCCTCGGTCAGGATGCGTTCGAGCAGATGGAGCTGTTCCAGCTGGCTCTGCCCGCACAGCACGGCCGTGCGCCATGCCAGGCGCAGGTGGACACCGAGGGCCGCCGCGGCGGCACCGTGCCCGGACACATCGCCCATCACCACATGGGCGCTGCCGTCGTCGCCGCGCACCACATCGCAGAAGTCACCGCCCAGCAACGTGTGCGCGCGCCCCGGCGCGTAGTGGAAGGCGGTCGTGAAGCCGTCTGCCCGCAGCGTCAGGTCGGGCAACAGGCCCCGTTCCAGCACGGCGTTGTCCCGCGCGATCTCCTCGCCCGCCACGGTGCGACCCGCGACGGCACGTTGCAGAGCCACCCAGATCTTCCGGCAGAACTCGTCGGGAGCGCTGCGGCGGTGATCGGCCCGGCCCTGCACCGAGCCGGCGACAGAGCGGAAGGCGTGGGACGCGGCCGTGCCCTCGAGAACGAGCACGGCCGCGTCGGGTGCGTGACGGCGTACCCGGGTGACGACGTCGGCCAAGGTCCGTCCGGCCGGTGTGCTGCCCACCAGAACGCACAGCGGGCCGTGGGTCCCGGACATGCGGCATCCTTCCTCGACGCTCGTGTGCCAGGCCAGCGCATCGGCCAGCCGGTCCGGAAGCAGCCGCCGGACATGAACCGTGTCCTGTTCGTCCTGGGACAGCAGAAGCACTCGAAGGTCGCGGCAGAAGGAGAAGTCCCCACGGGGACGGGCCTCGCGAGCCCGATGTCCTCCACAGCGATCGACGGCCGGAACGTCCGGCCGCGGAATGGGGATGCTCATGTGTGGTCTTTCGTGCGGCGAGAGGCGTTGGCGGCTCCAGGCACGAGGGTCGGCGGCTCGCGGAACGCGCACCCTTTTCTCCTGCCTGGCCCGATCTGTTCGTTCATGAGACAGGAAGGCACACGTATCTGTGACACCAAGATCCCCATCCGCGGGCCGTGACACGGCAGCTGAGGGGCGACAGCTGCAACAGGCCGTTCGCTGTCACGAACCGGGGTGCTGTCCAGTCAATGAAGAAAGGGCGGAACTCCCCGCGGAGCCCCACCGGCTCTTGCCGCCATCGCCGCCGGCAGAGAACGGAGATGAGACCTGATGCTCAGCACACCCGGTAACTCCCGCATCTGGTTGGTCGGCCTGCCGTGCCGGTCGAACGGCTCCCGGATCGTCCGGCTGTACTACGTCGTCGGCGAGGCGCCGGACAGCGCCGAAGCCCTGTGCGCGGCGGTGCGCCGGGCCAACAGCGCCCCCGAGCGCGACGCCCGCGGCCAGGCGCCCGTGGAACCCGATCGTGCCGAGGTCCAGCGCATCCGACAGCACGTCCTGGGCGATTTCGTCCTGGAAGCCTGCTGAAACCAGGACGTGTCAGTCGCGGCCCCGCTCCGGGCCACGGGCCCCCCGCCGCACTGTGGGGACGACACCTCCGGCTGTCACAAGCGCGCCCCCTGTCCGGTCAGTACGGGGACTGGTGTCCGACACGATCCGAGAGGACCAGGATGATGTCCCAAAGCGTTGATCTTCAGGCGGACCCCGCCACCGTCGCGGCGTCGCTCACGGCTGAGGCGACCGTGCTCGAAGGGCGGCTGCACCAGCTCCGTGAGGCCGTGCACGTCGTGAACACACGTATCGCGTCGATCGCCGAGTCCCTCCAGACCCTGCACGGCACCGCGACGACACACGGCGGAGGTGAGCGTCGCTCCGGATCCACGGAGGACGCCCTTCCTCGCGGTTGAACACCGCACGAGCCCCTCAGCCCCGCGCCGGCACCTCCTGAAGCACCCATTCGTTGCCGTCCGGGTCGCTGAACTCGGCGTAGGAGTGATAGTCACGACGCTGCGGGTCGGGTCCCTCGACCCGCTTCTCATCGGTGCTGCGGTGGAACACACCGCTCGTGTCGTGGAAGATTCCGCCGGTCACCACGCCCCTCGCGGCGAGTTCCCGGCAGGCCCGCTCGATGTCGGAGACGACGAGGTGCAGGCCTCGCACCGAGCCCGGGGCGGCCGTGGTGACTCCGGTCCCGAACAGGACCGAGCACGCCGATCCCGGGGGCGTCATGTGCACCACGCGATAGGAGGCGTCGATGGCATGGTCGGCATCCAGTCGGAACCCGACGGCCTCGTAGAACGACTTCGTCCGGTCGACGTCCGAGACCGGCAGTACCAGGACAGCCAGCTTGAGCTGCATGACGTCGGCATTCACGCCGGCGGGGAACTTGCCTGACGCTGACGCGCCCTCGCCCGCAGCACGGGTCTGGGCCGGCGCGGCGTCCTCCACCTCCTCGATCTCCACCCGGTACCGGTGGATCCCGGTCCGCGGGCCGTGGGCCACGACGGTCCAGCCTTCCACCACGCGCCAGATCGCGTCGGTGCCTTTCAGGTACGTCCCGTCCGGCGCGGCGGCGGCTCGCAGTTCGGCATCCAGTGCCGCGTGCCGTTCGTGCGGCACGTTGAGTTCCAGGGCGAAGCGGCGCGGCGACCGCGTGCCGTACGCGGCTTCCGCCGCGGGCAGTCGTACGGCGGCTATCTCGCGGAGCCCGCCGAGCAGGGTGACATGCAGTGTCGTCATGAGACCGTCACCGGTTCCCTTCCGTGTCGGCCCGCGCGATCACGAGCGCTCCTCGTCGTCGACCCAACTCATCAGCTTGCGCAGCTCCTTGCCAATGGTCTCCAGCAGGTGCTCGGAGTCCTTCCGCTTGTACGCGGCGTACTTCCTCAGGGCGAGCACGGCCTGCTCACCGAACAGGTCGGTCTCGGTCTCCTCGGTGAAGGTCGTCCTGATGACACCCGCGCGGGTGCCACCGATGCCCTTGGCGTACGACAGGGCCAACGGGAAGGCGTTTCCTGCGGCGTCCTGCTCGACCGCCACCAGACACGGAACGCCGCGGCCCTCCTCGTACTGGCGAAGCACCAGGTGGCCCGGGCCCTTGGGGGCGACCATGCACACGTCCACGTTCGCCGGCGGCTTGATGAAGCCGAAGCGGATGTTGACTTCCGTCACCGTCACCACCCGCAGGCCCTGCTCCTCGGCCTTCGCCCGGGACCTGGAACCCTCGTGCAGGCCCACGCGCACGTCCACACCCGAGTCACGCAGCGACAGCGCGTGGGCATGACCCTGGCTGCCGTAACCGATGACCGCGACCTTGCGGCCCTGGATGATGGACAGGTCGGCGTCGGTGTCATAGAACAGCTCGGCCATGGCATTCCCCTCGCTCGTAGCCGCCCGCATCGAACCGCGGGGAGAAACACCCGCCGTCGAGGGACAGCAAAAACACTATCTCACTCAATGTTGTCACACGTCTTGCACTGTGCGGGTTCAGCAAGTAGACGACGCGTCCCCGAAGGAGCGCCGTAGAACAACACCGCGCTGCCACCACGCACGCCACGGCGGCGGGCAGGCGAGGGCGAGGCCAATGTCCTGCGTCCGGGCCCGGACCGTCGTCGCACTGCCCGTCTCCAGGACCGTGCGCAGCGGAACGCCGGTGCGGTGCAGTACGGCCGCCATGCGGGCGTCGTCGGGGTGGATGACGCCGTAGACCTCACGTACGCCCAACACGACGGCTTGTCGGCCGAGTTCTTCCAGGAGCCGGGTGCCCAGCCCGCTGTTCTGCCAGGTGTCCTCGACCAGCAGCGCCGCCTCGGCGTCACCGTCGTCCGGCAGCAGATGCCCTATCGCGACGAGCCGCTCTCCCGAGTCCTGCACCGCCAGGTGCACCGAGTGGGGTCGGGACAGCAGCGGCCCCAGGTAGGTGTCGAGGTCACCCATGGCCCGGTGGTAGCGGTGCCACCGGGCGGCATCGGAGCACCGGCGGTGCAGAGCGGCCACACGGGGCTCGTCGTCCTGGTCGACGCGCACGATCCGCAGTCCCTGTCGCATGTCCCTCTCCCTCGCCCTCGGCACACCGCCGGTCGGCTGCGGCCCAGTCATCAGACCGGGAGACACGGGCCGTTGTGACGATGTGCCGGTCCCAGGGGTGCTGCCGCCTTTCCACGGGGCTGTCACATACGCCTGCACCCCCCGGTCTTCTCTGCGAAAGCGGGTCGGGCCCGCGGGACCGCCCGGGACGCGCGGCTCTGACGCGTCTGCCCTCAGCGACTTCGAGAAAGGCGGTTCCATGCCGATCGGCTCATTCACCGTTCTGGACGCCGGCCCCTTCCACGGGGTGGACCCCGACGACTACGTCAGGGCGGCCATGCAGTGGCACTTCACTCCCGAGACGGGGTCCCGGTACTGGCTGGAACGGGTCGACCGGCTCGGTTTCGACCCCCGCCACGACGTCAAGGGCGTGGCGGACCTGGCGCTCTTTCCCGATCTGACGGACGAGCTGCGCGATGTGCAGGTGTCCGATCTCGTCCCCCGCGGCTACGGTCCGCAGGCCCGACCGCTGCACGTGTTCGAGAGCGGCGGCACGACCGGGGCACCCAAGCGGGTCGTGCAGATGGACGACTGGGGACGGCACGGCAGTGAGCAGGTGACCCGCCGGCTCCGGGACCACGCACTGCCGGTCGGGTCGCTGTGGCTGACCGTGGCGCCGACCGGCCCGCACCTCGTGGGCGATGTGCTGCAACGGGCCGCGGCAAGTCTCGGCAGCCCCCGGCTGGGGGTCGACATGGATCCCCGCTGGGTCAGGAAGCTCGTCGCCGCGGGCCGTCGCGACGAGGTCGAGGCCTATACCGGCCATCTCGTGGACCAGTGCCGGCGGATCCTGCTCGGCCAGGACATCGGTGTCATAGCCGCCACCACCCCGATGCTGGAGCGCTTCGCCCGGGACAGCGACCTCGTGGAGGTCATCAACGGCAAAGCCCAGGCGATCATCTGGGGCGGCACCCACATGGATCCCGACACCCGGGACCTGTTGCGGACCGAGGTGTTTCCCGACGTGCCACTGATCGGCATGTACGGCAACACCATGATGCTCACCGCGCTTCTGGAGCGGGTCGGTCTCACGGCGTCGGAGCCGTGTGTGTTCGACCCCGTCTCGCCGTACGTCTTCCTGAGCGTCGTGGATCCCGACACCGGGCGACAGGTGGCGGAGGGCGAACAGGGCCAGGTGGTGGTGAGCCACGTCAGCAAGTCCATGCTGATCCCCAACAACAGGGAGCGGGACACCGCGTTGCGGGTCCGCGCGGCTGACGGCCACGCCGGGGACGCCGTCGCCGACGTCGCGCCGGTTACCACGGTCGAGGGTGAGACGGTCATCGAGGGTGTCTACTGATGGCCCCCGTACCGACCACCGAGCCGCTGCACCTCGACGCCCTGGGTCCGCGGGGCACCTACCGCACACGTGTGCCGAGCACGGTGACCGACGTGGCCGGCGCACCGATCGCGCGGCTGAGTCTGGTTCCCCCGCTGTACGTGGCTCGGGCGATCGACGCCCTGCGCCAGGCGCCGCCGATCGCCACGGCCGACCTGGAGAGCGTGTTCGCCACCGCCGGGGAGGCCTTCGCCGCAGGCACCGTGGGGGGCTTGAGCGTCCGGGATTACGAACGTCACGTCAGCCGGACCTCGGGCATGCCGCTCGCCGTGGTGCGCGCCGCGACCCGGGGCACGGCGCGCTTCGTACGGCACGCCGCCTCGTCCGCCGACCGGGGAAGGCCGCGCGGCGCCGCCCGCGACCTCGGCGACCCCGTCCTGCACGAGACGCACACGGTGTGGGCGCGTCAGGGCGACGTGTTCGCCGTCAACGCGTCCGGCAACCATCCCGGCGTACACCGTGTCTGGCTGGAGGCACTGGCGCTGGGTTACCGCGTCCTCGTGCGCCCGTCCCGGCGCGAGCCCTTCACCCCTTACCGGCTCGTCGCGGCACTGCGGCAGGCGGGAATCCGGGACGACCAGCTCATGCTGCTGCCCACTGACCACGCGACCGCCGACACGCTCGTCCACGGCGCGGACCGGGCCGTGGTCTACGGCGGCGACGATGTGGTGACCAAGTACGCGCACGACACGGGGATCCTGCCGCAGGGGCCGGGACGGTCGAAGATCCTCATCACCGCGGACACCGACTGGCGTGATCATCTGGACGCACTCGTCGCGTCCGTCGCCGGCGAGAGCGGCGCCGCGTGCGTCAACGCCACCGCCATCCTCGTCGAGGGTGACCCGGCCCCTCTCGCCGAAGCCCTCGCCGCACGTCTGGCCGTCCTGCCCAGCCTTCCCCCGCAGGACGAGAGGGCCCGTCTGCCCGTGTGTCCGAAGGAGCGGGCGCGAGCCTTCAGCGCGTATCTGAAAACGGTGGCGGCCGGGACGCACGCCTGGCTCGGCGGCGACGGGATCGCCGACGACCTCGGAGACGGCAGCGCCGTGCTGCGCCCCGCCGTGCACCAGACCGCGAGCGCCCGCGCCCCTCAACTGCGCACCGAACTGCCCTTCCCCTGCGTGTGGATCGCCCCCTGGACCCGCGCGGACGGCATGGCGCCACTGCGCGACACGCTGGTGCTGTCGGCACTGACCCGGGACCGGAATCTGTGGGAGGCCCTGGTCGCGGAGCCCAGCATCGCCAACGTTTACTTCGGCGATCAGCCGACCCACTGGATGTCGCCGGGCGTCCCCCACGACAGCTACCTCTCCGACTTCCTGATGCGGAGCAAGGCGGTGTACGAGGGCCCGTCCTGAACGGCGCTCGCCTCCTCGGCGCGGCCTCCCGTGAGCGGCGCCCGCCCCTCAGCAGGGCGACGACCGTCGCTCCAGCCGTTCGGCGCGGTGGTCCGCGGTCACTCAGCGCGTGACCGCGGACCACCGCGCCTTCGCCGGGCCGGCGCGCGGCCGATTTTTCTTCCCCGCGCTCAGTGGGGCAGGACCAGCATCACGGCCGTCCCGAGCGCCATCGCCCCTTCACCCACGTGCCGTGACGGCGTCGCCGCCGCGGCACGGCGCGCCGCGTTCATGGCCGAGCGCAGTGGGGGCATGGGGCGGGTCAGCGACCACAGCGCATACGCCAGCAGACAGGACGCCAGCGACAGCGTGATCGCGGAGCCGCCGAGAGGGACACCAGCTCCCAGAGCGCCGGGCCCGGTGGAGTGCGCAGCCGACCCGAGGTGGGCGTGTGCCGGTCCGGTCCCGGTGTGCGGCACGCGCAGCATCCAGGCCATCGCGGCCATACCGGCCGCGTGCGGCAGCCGGTGTGTCATCGCCGCCGTCCTCCCGGCCTCCCGGCGGCCGACCGGCAGCACAAACCACCCCGCGCCGGCGGTAAAGACACCTCCGGCGACGGCAGCGGGCCCCGTGCGGACGTCGATCCAAGGCATCGCCGCCATGGCCACGGCCATGGCGGCGGCCAGCAGCCGGTCCACCCGGACGCCGAACCCGGCCCCGGGGGACCCGACGCCCCGCGCCGGCCCATGCAGGAGCACCGCCACGAACAACAGCGTCAGCAGGCAGTGCACCAGGACCACGGGCGTGCCCATGCCGGGTCCGTGCCCGCTCAGGCGGTGGGGCGCGGTGCCCGCAGGTGGGCGCGCTCCGCCAGTTCCTTCTCGTCGACCAGTTCCAGCATGGGCTTGCCCGGAGCACACATCATGGTCACCACGAACCGGGTCCGCGCGTCGGAGAGCGCGTTGCCGTCCTGATAGTGGATGGCGTCTCCACCGGGCTCCCAGAAGGTGCCGCCCGCCTCCACCACGCGCTCGGGCTCGCCCTCGAGCTCGAAACGGACCGCGCCCTCGACGACGTAGCCGAAGGCGGGGCCGGAGTGCCGGTGCGGGGGCGTGCCCGGGTCGCCCGGCTCCCACTCGACGAGAATGGTCATCGCCGACGCCCCCTCCGGGACGGTGATCGGTGCGGCGTCCTGGAGTACCTTCGCCGCCGTCATCCAGCCGGCGGTCCCCTCCTGGTCGCCGTGCCCGTGGTGGCCGTGGGCGGAGTGGTCGTGTGCTGTCATGTTGTCCGACACTGTGTTGCACCTTCCGTAGGCGTGAACATCGTTCGTCACTGGTGACCGGGGACCGGGCGCAGGTGTGACAACCGGACTCCCCACACAGTCCTTTCACCCGTCGACTGCGGTCTTCCGGAGCAGGGGGCGGGCAGCGGTCCGGGCGCAAAACCGGCGGACCGGGCGCGACGATTGCCACCGTGTGACCGGGGATCGCGAAAGAGATAGCGTGAGCAGATGCGGCCCGCAGCGCGTACCTTTCCCCCTCGCGCGTAGCATGTAGGGCGCAAAGCCAGAAGGGACGACCCATGCGCGCTGGCGCCCACCCCGACACGTTCGACCACGGTCTCGACGACTTCCTCTCGGCCAGACCCCGGTTGTTCGGCATCGCGTACCGCATCCTCGGCAGTGCCGTCGAGGCCGAGGACATCGTCCAGGACACCTGGCTGCGATGGCAGAACACCGACCGCGCGCAGATCCATGAACCAGCCGCCTTCCTGACCACGGTCACCACCCGGCTCGCGATCAACCTGGCCCAGTCCGCCCGGGTACGCCGGGAGTCCTACGTCGGGCCGTGGCTCCCCGAGCCGGTCGACACCACCCAGGACCCGCACCTGGGGGCGGAACGCGCCGAGGCGGTCGAGCTGGCGGTGCTGTTGCTGATGGAGAAGCTCAACCCGATCGAACGAGCGGCCTACGTGCTGCGGGAGGCGTTCGACTACCCCTACCAGCGGGTCGCCGACATCCTGGAGACCAGCGACACGAACGCCCGGCAGCTGGTCAGCCGGGCGCGCAAGCACCTGGGCGCCGAGCGCAAGGAGCGCGTCAGCCCCGCGGCCCACCGGCGTCTGCTCGAAGGCTTCCTCTCCGCCGCGCGCACGGGAGATCTCTCCACCCTGGAGGACCTGCTGACCTCGGACGTCGTCAGCTATTCGGACGGCGGCGGCATCCGCGGCGCGTCCAGGATCCCCGTCATCGGCCGCGATCACGTCTCGCGGTACCTGGCTGCCTTCGCCCCGCGGTTCTGGCCGGGTGCCGAGACCCGGTTCGTCGAGGCCAACGGCCGGCCCGCCGTGCTCGTCGCACGGGACGACGCGCCGGTGGCGCTGTTGTGCGTGGACGCGTCCGAGGCCGGTATCGAGCGCATCATGTGGGTGATGAACCCGGTCAAGCTGAACCCCTACGTCCTGTCCCTGGGGGCCTGACCCGCCGGTCCGCCGCACGCCCCGGGCCCGGCCCGCCGCACCGGGCCCGGGCGGTTCACCACGGGAACCACAGGTCGGCGTCGACGGCCTCCTCCTTGCGGGCGGCGAATCCGGACAGGTCGTTCTTGACCCCGTGCCGCGGGGGCAGGGACGCGACCACCGCGTGGTCGGCCCGCCCGGTGCCCTCCCCCGGCGCGTCGCGGAAGTACTCGGCGTTCACGGACCAGTACTGCGCCCACTGGGCCGGCAGGTCGTCCTCGTGGAAGACGGCCTCGACCGGGCAGACCGGCTCGCAGGCGTGGCAGTCGACGCACTCCCAGGGATTGATGTACAGCGTCCGCTCGCCCTCGTAGATGCAGTCGACCGGGCACTCGATCACACACGCCCGGCTACGACCGGCCCGGCCGCCGGGGTGTGACACCGACAGGCGGGCCCGGGCCGGGGCGGCGGTGTCACAACCCGTCACTCCACCTGGTCGTAGCAGGTGACCACCCCGAGCGATGGGAGCAAGCGTGGTTGCCACCGAACAACGTCTTTCCACCACGGTGCTGGTGATCGGCACCGGCGGAGCGGGCCTGCGCGCGGCCATCGAGCTGGCCGAGGCCGGCGTCGATGTCCTCGCAGTCGGCAAGCGCCCCAAGGAGGACACCCACACCTCTCTCGCCGCCGGCGGGATCAATGCGGCCCTGGCCACGATGGACCCCGAGGACACCTGGCAGCAGCACGCCGCCGACACCCTCAAGGAGAGCTACCTCCTCGGCGACCCCCGCACCGCCGAGATCGTCACCCGGGGAGCCGCCCTCGGCATCGACGACCTGGAGCGCTACGGCATGGCCTTCGCCCGGGAGGAGGACGGCCGGATCTCCCAGCGCTTCTTCGGCGCCCACAAGTTCCGCCGCACCGCCTTCGCGGGCGACTACACAGGCCTGGAGATCCAGCGCACGCTCATCCGGCGCGCGAACCAGCTGGACATACCGGTGCTCGACAACGTCTACATCACCCGTCTCCTGGTCCACGACGGTGCCGTCTTCGGCGCCTACGGCTTCGGTCTTGCCGACGGCAGGCGCCACCTCGTGCACGCGGACGCCGTCATCCTCGCCGCCGGCGGCCACACCCGGATCTGGCGGCGCACCTCCTCACGGCGCGACGAGAACACCGGCGACTCCTTCCGGCTGGCCACGGAGGCCGGAGCCCGGCTCCGCGACCCGGAACTCGTCCAGTTCCACCCCTCCGGCATCATCGAGCCGGAGAACGCGGCCGGGACCCTGGTGAGCGAGGCAGCCCGCGGCGAGGGCGGCATCCTGCGCAACGCGCTCGGCGAGCGGTACATGAACCGCTACGACCCCGTACGCATGGAGCTGTCCACCCGCGACCGGGTCGCCCTCGCCTCCTACACCGAGATCAAGGAAGGCCGCGGCACGCCCAACGGCGGGGTGTGGCTCGACGTCTCCCACCTGCCCCGGCAGACCATCATGAACCGGCTCCCCCGCGTCTACCAGACACTGCTGGACCTGCAGATGCTGGACATCACCCGGGATCCCATCGAGGTCGCGCCCACCGCGCACTACTCGATGGGCGGTGTGTGGGTGCGCCCCGAGGACCACAGCACGGACGTGCGGGGCCTGTACGCCATCGGTGAGGCCTCCAGCGGACTGCACGGCGCCAACCGGCTCGGTGGCAACAGCCTCATCGAGCTGCTGGTGTACGGCCGCATCACCGGACAGGCGGCGGCCGCCTACTCGGAGTCCCTGGCCGCGCAGCCGCGCTCGGCCGCCGCGGTGGCACAGGCGCGTGCGGAGGTCGACGACCTGCTCGCCGCAGACGGACCCGAGAACGTGCGCGCCCTGCAGCGCGCGATCCGCAACACCATGACCGAGCACGCGGGCGTGGTCCGCGACGAGGAGGGGCTGCGCACCGGGCTGGCGGAGCTGGACGCCATCGAGAAGCGCATGGAGAACGTCGGCGTCCATCCGGACATCGCGGGCTTCCAGGACCTCGCCCACGCCTTCGACCTCAAGTCCTCGGCACTGGCGGCGAGGGCCACACTGGAAGCGGCGCTGGAGCGGCGCGAGACACGCGGATGCCACAACCGCAGCGACTACCCGGACATGGATCCGGCGCTGCAGGTGAACCTCGTCTGGTCCCCGACCGACGGCATCACCCGCGAGCCCATCAGTCCCGTCCCCGACGAGATCGCGGCCCTTATGGAGGACGTCTCGGCGGACGGAAAGCTCGTCGAATAGGAATTCTCCTGCTCGGAGAGAATTTCCGGAATTTCAGAAAGGTGTCACAGCGCCGGTCAATTCCCGGTCATACCTCGTGCAGGCAGCAGATGAGAATGAGTGAAAGGAACGTCCCCATGAAGGTCGTAGTGATCGGCGGCACCGGACTGATCGGCTCGAAGGTCGTCAGCAAGCTCGACGAACACGGCCACGAGGCGGTGGCGGCCGCCCCGAACACCGGCGTCAACACGCTGACGGGCGAGGGCCTGGCCGAGGTGCTGGAGGGCGCGGCCGTCGTGATCGACGTCTCCAACTCGCCCTCCTTCGCGGACGACGCCGTCATGGAGTTCTTCCGTACCTCCACCACCAACCTCCTCAAGGCTGAGGCGAACGCCGGTGTCACCCACCACGTCGCCCTGTCGGTGGTGGGTACGGAACGGCTCCAGGAGAGCGGCTACTTCCGTGCCAAGCAGGCGCAGGAGGAACTGATCAAGGCCTCCGGGATCCCGTGGTCGATCGTGCACGCCACGCAGTTCTTCGAGTTCATGAAGGGCATCGCCGAATCGGCGACCGAGGGTGACACCGTCAAGCTGGCCCCGGTGAAGATCCAGCCCGTCTATTCGGACGACGTCGCCGCCACCGTGGGCCGCACCGCCGTGGGCACGCCGGTCAACGGCGTGGTCGAGGTGGCCGGTCCCGACACCTTCCAGCTGGACGAGCTGATCCGCAAGGGGCTGGCCGCCAAGAACGACCCGCGTACGGTCGTCGCCGACGTACACGCCCCGTACTTCGGCGCCGAGTTGGCGGAGACCACGCTGCTTCCCGGCCCGGACGCCCGCATCGGCGAGACCCGTTTCGTCGACTGGCTCGCCCAGCAGCAGTAGGCGCGTCTTCCTTGGCCTGTCGTTCCGCGGGGCGTGGAACGGCAGGCCTGTTTCTTGTACGGCTCCGTACATCAGCCGGCGCGCATGGCCGATAACGCGTCCGCGCCGCTGATAAGTGCTTCAAAAAGCACTGTCACAGCGTCCGTGGTCCCTCGGTCGTTGAGGGGGAGACGGTCGCCGGGTCTGTGAGCGCCTCGTGGCCGCATTCCGACAACCCGGGTCCCGGAGGAATGGAGTCAGAGGGACATGTATCCAGAGGCATCCCCCGCAGAGGCACCTCCCACGGACAGGAACCTCGCCGAGGCCGTCACCACCTTCGTGGAACTGCGGCCCCGGCTTTTCGGTATCGCCTACCGCGTCCTGGGCAGCGCGACGGAAGCCGAGGACGTCGTGCAGGAGGCGTGGCTCCGCTGGCAGCGGACCGACCGTTCGACGGTGGTCAGCCCAGCGGCGTTCCTGTCGAGCACGACGACGAGGCTGGCCATCAACGTGGCGCAGTCCGCCCGCGTGCGCCGCGAGACCTACATCGGGCCCTGGCTGCCCGAGCCCATCGACACCAGCATCGACCCGGTGGCCGGCGCTGAACGCGCCGAAGCCCTGGAACTCGCCCTGCTCCTGGTCCTGCAGAAGCTCACGCCCATCGAACGGGCCGTCTACGTGCTGAGGGAGGCCTTCGAGTACGGCTACTCGGAGATCGCGGAGATCCTGCGCCTCACCCCGGTCAACGCCAGGAAGATCGTGAGCAGGGCGCGCAAGCACCTGACGGACGAGGAGCGGGACACTGTCGACGTCCAGGAGCACCGCAGACTGCTCGATGCTTTCGTCGCGGCCGCCCAGGAAGGGGACGTGGCCTCGCTGGAAGCGCTCCTGACGCCCGCCGCGGTCAGTCTCTCCGACGGCAACGGGCTGCGCGGGGCGGCCCGCGTACCCGTGGTCGGTCGTGCCCGGGTGGCGAAGCTGTCGACCGCCTCGTCACGCTTCTGGCCGACGGTCGAGATCGTACCCGTGCAGGCCAACGGACGCGCCGGGGTTCTGCTGTACCGGGACGGCCGGCCCGCCACCTTCATGACCATCGCCGCCACACGGCGGGGGATACACCGGGTTCTGTGGGTGTTCACCCCCGCCAAGATCGCCGCCTTCCTCGGATCGCGCGCCCACTGCGCGCCCCTGCTCTCGCGCCCCGAGGACGCCGTGGCACGTGAGCTCACCCGGGAAGGGAACGGTTCCAGCTACGCAGCTTGTCGGGGTTGAGAACCGCCCAGACCTGAACGACCAGCGAGTCCGCGATGTCGAGGGTCAGCACCGCGGCGACCCGGTCGTCACACCGGGCGACGAGGCCGGTGTGCCCGTTGACCGATCCGGTGCACAGCGTCACACGCCGCTGTCCAGCCAGCAGGACCAACAGGCTGCGGGCGACCTGCTCGTCGCCGCGGACGGGCCGGGTCAGCGCCCGGATCTTGCCGCCGCTGTCGAAGAGCGCCGTCGCATCGGGGGCCAGCAGCGACCGCAGTCGGGGGCCGTCCTGATCGCTGCACGCCTGCCGAACGGCAACAGTGATCTCATGCTCGCGACGCGCCGACACGGGCCGCGCACGCCGCACACCCACACTCAACAGGGCCCGCTCGACCGGTTCCGCGTCCTCGCCGCACAACGCCCGCCGGGCCTGGATCTCCCGTTCCTCCCCGCCGGGCCAGGCCGACGCCGGTCGCATCAGACACGCCTCGTCCACGACCTGGGTGAGCCAGACGCGAGGGGACGGCATACTGACCCGCTCCGGATCGGTGAGGCGGTACCACCGCCGGTAGGCCTCGTCGACGACGCGTTCGGCCGCGACGCGGCTGCCGAGCGCGCGGCAGGCGACGTCCAGCAGGTGCCGCCGTTCGTCGAGCGACTCGGCGAGGGGTACCGCGTCAACGACATGATCCACGGAGCGACCCCCACGCCGACGAGAGTCCGGAGCCGCAGCCGCCCCGGCGGCATGACTCGGACGTTACCCGCCCCAGTCCGTACCCGGCTGGTCGGCCGGCCTGATCAAGACAGAAGCTGCGGCATGATTTCACAACACACCGATGATGTGCCACTTAGTGTCACGTCTTCGTCGGTGCAGGGGTGCCCGACGGGTCCGCCATCCTCAGCCGGGCGGGGGGCGGATGGGGCAGGGCCTCGCGGTCACGGCCCCGCAGTCCGTCGAACGCGATCTCCAGGAAGCGTTCCCACGCCCGCGGTTCGCGGTCCAGCAGCGGCTGGGCGGTCTGATGGATGCCGCCGAGGAGCAGCACAATGTCGGTTCCGGTGATGTCACCGCGGACCGCTCCTTGTTCCCTGGCCCGGGCGGTGAGGTCCTCGAGGGTGTCGCAGAGCCGGTCGATCGCCTCGCGTACGTCCGCGTGCTGCAGCGAGGGCCGGCCGATGACGTCGCAGAACGCACGGTCGGCGGCGAGCAGGCCGATTCCGTGTGCCATGAAGTTCTTCAGCGCACGGCCGGCGTCGTCGGCGCTCAGGAGCCGGTCCGCCGTCTCGTGCAGCCGGTCGAGCAGCTGCATCATGATCGCCGCGAGAAGGTCGTCCTTCGTCGGGAAGTGCCTGAACACCGTGCCCTTGGCGACGCCGGCCCGCTGGGCGATCGTGTGCATCGACACATCCACCCCGCATTCGGCGAAGGCCTCGGTGGCCGCTCGCAGGAGCAGCTGCCGATTGCGCACGCTGTCCGCCCTGGCCTGCACTGTCGCTGCTCTCCCGGTCATGACGCCTCCCGCTGCCTGTCACAACATTAACACTGAATATGACTTGCCGGTCATTTTCAGTGTTACGCTGGCACAACATGACCGCTCGGTCACCTTCTCGAGCCGCCCTGTCCTGTCCTCGCACACGACACGGCCTGCCCGTCTCACCCCACCACATCTTTCGTAGATGACATGAGTTCCGTTCTCGACCCCAAGGTGGTCCTCGTCACCGGCGCCTCTTCCGGCATCGGCAGGGCGACCGCGCTGGCGCTGTCCAAGGCGGGGGCCACCGTGGCCGTCGGTGGCCGCAGGACCGACCGGCTCGAAGCACTGGCGCAGGAAGCGCCCGGGGAGATCCTCGTCCTGGACATGGACGTCAGCGACCCCGAGTCGGTGCGCAAGGCCGTCGACCGGACCGTCGAACGCTTCGGCACCCTCGACATCGTCGTGAACAACGCCGGCATCATGCTCACCGGCCCCGTCCTTGACGCCAATCCCGCGGAATGGTCCCGCATGGTGGAGACCAACCTGCTGGGCTCCATGTACACGGTGCACGCCGCGCTGCCCCACATGCTGCGCTCCCGTGGCGCGGTGGTCCAGATATCCTCCACCTCGGGCCGTATCTCCTCGGCCGGCGCCGCGGTCTATTGCGCCACCAAGTTCGGCGTCAACGCCTTCGCCGAGGCGCTGCGCCAGGAGGTGACCGAGCGGGGGGGTCCGCGTCGTCGTCGTGGAGCCGGGCTTCGTGTCGACCGAGTTGGCCGACCACATCACGGACCCCGTCGGGCGTGCCGCGGTCAGGACCATGGCCGAGTCGATGCGGACCCTTCAGCCGGAAGACATCGCGGCCGCGGTGGTCTACGCCGTCACACAGCCCGACCACGTCGCGGTCAACGAGATCCTTGTGCGCCCCACCGACCAGTCCCGCTGATCGCCCCTGATCACCCGCGGGGCGGCAACCACCACCCCGCCCCCCTGCTTGCGGCCGAGTACAGGCACGCCGGCCGTCACAGTCGGGTGTCCCGCACGGTCTGAGCTTCGGAGGCGCAAATCGTGCCTCTGCCCGTACCTCGGCTGAGAGGCAAGCATGAACACGCGCATCGTTACCGTGGCCGAAGGAAAGCAGCTCGCGCGCTCCGTGGCGATCGGTACACACCGCCTGACAGCCGACGAGCCGGAGCCCGTCGGCAGCGACACCGGACCCACTCCGGGCGAACTCCTCCTGGCCGCGCTCGGCGCGTGCACATCCATGGCGGTGCGGGCCTACGCGCAGCGCCACGAATGGCCGCTGGACCGGGTGGACGTCGCGGTCCGCTTCGACGCACAGGGGCACGTGGTCAAGAACATAGGAATCGTCGGGGAGTTGACCCCCACACAGCGGGACCAGCTCCTGGCGATCGCGGGACGCTGTCCCGTCCATCGGCTGCTGACCAAGGACGTCACGATCATCACGGTGCCGACGCTGCTCGCGGAGCCCGCGCCGCTGCCGTGACGCGTCAGGCCCGCACAAGAACGCGGGGGGGGCGGGGCCGGGCTGTGAAGCCGGACCCCGCCCCCCGCGTCCGTCAGGCGCGGGCCTCAGGCGGTCGCCTGCGCCGCCTCGTTGATCAGACGGGCCACGTCACCGGGGCGCGAGACACTGACCGCGTGGGAGGCGGAGACCTTCATGACGGAGGCCCCGGCCCGCTCGGCCATGTAGGCCTGCACCTGCGGGGGGATGTTCCGGTCCTCGTCCGCCACCAGCACCCAGGAGGGAATGTCCCGCCACGCGGGCGCGGACGCGCCCTCCGCCAGCGCGGCATCGGCCACCGGCCGCTGTGTCGCGGCCATGACCGCCGTGGTCTCCTCAGGGACGTCAGCGGCGAACTGCTGGTGGAACTTGGCCTGTTCGATGTACAGGTCCATGACCTGGCCGCCGTCGGACAGCGTCACCGGCACGGGCCGGAGCGTGTCGCCGAGGGTGCTGCCGGGGAACTTGCCCGACAGGGTGACGGCGCTCTCGCCCTCCTCCGGCAGGAACGCCGCGACGAAGACGAGCGCCTTGACCTCGGGCAGCCCCTTGGCCGCGTTGCTGATGACGGACCCGCCGTAGGAATGGCCGACAAGGACGACGGGGCCCCCGACGGACGTCACGATCTGCCGGACGTAGTCGGCGTCGGTCGTCAGTCCGCGCAGCGGATTGGCGACGGCGATCACCGGATAGTCGTGCGCGAGCAGCTTGTCGACGACGCCGTTCCAGCTGGAGGCGTCCGCGAACGCGCCGTGCACGAGGACGATGGTGGGCTTGTGTGCAGTCATGAAAAACGGCCTTTCGACGTGCCGGGGAATGTGGTCGGGTGTGCGGTGTCAGTCGGTTCCGAGCGCCTTGCGCAGTACGTGGACGGCCTGCTCGATCGCGGCGGTCGACGCCTGGGTGTCGCGGACCGTGTTCAGCATCATGAAGTCGTGCAGGGAGGCGTTGTAGCGGATGCTGGTCGTCGGCACACCGGCCTGGACGAGCTTGCGGGCGTAGGCCTCGCCCTCGTCGCGCAGCACGTCGTTCTCGTCGACGACGACGAGCGCCGGCGGCAGGTCCCGGAGGTCTTGCAGCGTCGCCCGCAACGGCGAGGCGGTGATCTGGGCGCGCTCGGCGGGGTCGGTGGTGTAGGCGTCCCAGAACCATTCCATGGCCTTGGCCGTCAGGTGCGGGCCGTGCGCGAAGGTCCGGTAGCTCTCGGTGTCCTGGGCCGCGTCGGTGACGGGGTAGTACAGGGACTGGTGCACGAAGGCCACGTCGCCCCGCTGCTTGGCCATGTGGGTCAGCGCGGCGGTCATGTTGCCGCCGACCGAGTCACCGGCGACGGCCAGGCGGGAGGCGTCGAGCCCTTCGCCGGCGCCCTCGGTGGTGATCCAGCGGGCCGTCGCGTAGGCCTGCTCGATGGCGACCGGGTACTTTGCCTCCGGGGAGCGGTCGTACTCCACGAATACCAGGGCGGCCTTCGCCCCGACGGTCAGCTCGCGCACGAGCCGGTCGTGCGTGCCGGCGTTGCCGAGGATCCAGCCGCCGCCGTGCACGTAGAGGATGACGGGCAGGGGGCCGGCGCTGCCGACGGGCTTGAGGATGCGCACCCGCACGTCACCGGCCTCCGCCGGAACGGTGATCCACTTCTCGTCCACGTCGGGCTTCTCGACGGGCTGCGTCTGCACGTCGTCGAGCAGCTTGCGCGCGCCCTCGACCCCGAGCTCGTACAGCAGCGGCGGCTTGGCGGTCGCGTCGGCGAAATCCTGCGCGGCGGGTTCGAGAACGATGTCGCTCATGGTGTGTTCCTTCTCTGGCGATTAAGGAGGACTTTTCACACCATGGGACCAGGCCCGCAGCAGATGTGTGACACCAGAAGGTCCCGGGCCGTCGGGCGCTGCCCGGGACCGGGCACCGGGGCGGGGGCTAGGAATGGAGTGTGCCGGGCTTCGGCAGTGGTTCGCCGTCCACGAAGAGGTCGACGTGCTCGTTGTAGAAGGCCGTCAGGCCCGCGATGCGGTTGGCGTGGATGGTCGGGAAGTCGTACGCCCAGGCGATGTCCTCGTGGGCGGCGGTGGCGCCGTCGAACGACCAGTAGCCGCTCGTCGTTCCCTTGTACGGGCAGCGGGTCACCGTGTCGGTCCGCCGCAGTCGGGTCCAGTCGACGTGGGCGCGGTCGAGGTAGTAGCGCGTCGGCAGGCCGGTCTCGAAGAGTTTGACGCACGCCGGCGCCTCCGCCAGGACCACGCCCTCCAGCTCCACGCGGACGCTGCTGGAGGAACGCACGGCGTCCACACGCGAGTACGGGCTCCTGGGGTGGACGAAGACGGGTTCGTCCTCCTCGAACCAGTAGTCGATGGCCGGCCACTCGAAGCGCACCGTGCCCTGGAGTGGCGCCGGGGCGTCCTTCCCCCACACCCAGGCGGCACCGGGGCGCGAGTCCCCGCCCACGGACAGAGTGTGCCGGTGCGCCGTGCCCGCACCGTGCTTCTCGGTGACCCCTTCGTCGTCGAGGACGCCGTCGACGAGGTCCCGCACCGGGATGCTGAACTGCGGATAGGCCTGCCACTCCCAGACGTACAGGGCGCGCCGCGTGTCGAAGACGGTGCGACCGCCGATCACGCCCCTGATACGGCGGGGCACCGGCTCCACGTGCCCGACGGGCACGAGGAAGCTCGGATGCAGAACACTTTCGGTTTCCATGGTCTTCACCTAAGTCGGTCGGAGGTTCCGCGCCCGCTCGGACCGGACACGGAGAGTGTGTGCGCCCGGGACGCCCGCGTCCTCGGGCCGTCACGGACGGCGGTTCGCCAGGCGCCGAAGCACACGGCGCTGAGCAGGGCTTGCTTCGCTGTCACAGCAGGTGGCGAAGGCCGGTCTGTGCGGGGAGACAGTCCCCCGTGGAGAGGAGATCACGCCGTGCACACGCGCACCCGTTACGACGCCAACACTCATGACACTAACAAGACAACCTTCTCATGCACACTGTGCACACTGTCGCCGAGGGCCGGACCCCGGCGGCGGCCGAGCCCGGTGACGCGCCCGGCCACGAAACCCGGTACCCCCAGCCGCGCCCGACGGGAACCGCGGCTCCTCTCCCCCACCGCTCCTTCGTCGGAGGAATCGCATGTCAGCCCTGCCCCTGCTCGCTCCGCTGCGACGCGTCACGACCGACGTGCTCGAAGTCGCCTATTACGAGACGGGCTCCCCCGACGGTGACACCGTCGTCCTTCTGCACGGTTTCCCCTACGACATCCACAGCTACGTGAACGTGGCCCCCCTGCTGGCCGAAGGCGGATTCCGGGTCATCGTCCCCCACCTGCGAGGGCACGGCCCCACCAGATTCCTGTCCGACTCCCTTCCCCGTTCCGGCCAGCAGGCGGCCCTGGGGGCCGACGTCATCGCGCTCCTGGACGCCCTCGGCATCGAGCGGGCCTACCTCGCCGGCTACGACTGGGGCGGTCGCGCGGCCACGGTCGCCGCGGCGCTGTGGCCCCGACGGGTCCTCGGCCTGGTCTGCGTCAACGGCTACCTGATTCAGGACATCGGCGCCGCCATGAACCCCGTCTCCCCCGAACTGGAGGCGGGTTTCTGGTACTTCTACTACTTCCTCACCGAGCGCGGCCGCACCGGACTGGCAGCCGATCCCCGGGGCGTCGCCCGGGTCATCTGGAAACGCAACTCCCCCGTGTGGGCCTTCGGGGAAGCCGAACTGGAGCGGGCCGCTGAGGCCTTCACCAATCCGGACTACGTCGACGTCGTCGTCCACTCCTACCGGCACCGGCTCGGCCTGGCACCGGGCGCGGACGCGTACGCCGATCTGGAAGCCCGCCTCGCCGGCCTTCCTCCGATCACCGTCCCCGCGGTCACCCTGGACGGCACCGCCGACGGCAACTTCCCAGCGACCGACGGTTCATCGACCGCTCACCACTTCACCGGCCCCCGCCTGCACCTTCAGGTCGCGGACGCCGGCCACAACCTGCCGCAGGAACGCCCCGAGGCGTTCGCCGCGGCGGTACGGGACGTACGGGCCCTGCGACGGGGACATCCCCGCCACGACTGCCTCACCCGCTGACACCCGACCGCGCGGCACCGCGGCCCACCGCCGCCCCCGACGTCACATCGGACCCTGCCCACCGGTCATATCGAGTGTGGGCGGGCACGCGGCCGCCTGACTGCCTCAGGAAAGGAAACCACCATGTCGTACCCCTACCCGGAGCAGAAGTACTTCGGAGACAGCGGCGAGGTCAGCGCCGTGTTCCGGCCTGCCGACACCCCACCCGACCTCGGCGAGAGCGGGCCGGGCAAGGACGCCACCCACTATCTGGCCACCACCGCGACCACCCGCGGCGAGTTCGGGCTGTACCGCGTCGAGATGAGGCCGCGGGCCGGCGGCCCGAAGACGCACTTCCACAAGCGGATCTCGGAGTCGTTCTACATCCTGGACGGCACCGTGCGCATCTTCGACGGTGTGCGCTGGGTGGACGCCCGCAAAGGCGACTTCCTGCACGTGCCGCAAGGTGGGCTGCACGCCTTCCGCAACGACTCCGACGCACCGGCGGACATGCTCCTGCTGTTCACACCGGGCGCGCCGCGCGAGGAGTACTTCGAGCAGGTGTCGACGCTGGCGCACGCCTCGGAGGAGGAGCGCTCCGCGTTCTTCGACCGGCACGACTCCTACTTCGTGGAGTAGGTCCGCCCTCTGGTGTCCCGCGGCGCCCGCAACTCCCGGCGGCCGCGGTCGCGGGACACCTGCCGTCGGGGCAACCCGGTTTCGGGTGACGGGCAGCTTGTCACAACAACACCTTTCGTCCGGTCAACAAGGCGGGGCGCGCGGGCGTATCCGACCTCGCCTTCGCCCTCTCAGCACGTCCTGCCCGTCACGCCCGGCCGTCCCGCCCCCGGCAAAGGAGACCGCATGAAGGTCGTCGTCGCAGGCGCCATGGCACGGACCGGCTCGCGATCGGTCACCCGTCTGCGCGACAACGGGGCGTGGGTGGTGCAACTCTCCCACGCCCTCGGCGTCGACGTCAGTGACGCACATGCTCTGGACGCACATGCTCTGCGCCGAGCACTGCGCGGTACGCGACGTAGTCGCGCTGCCGCTGCGGCCGGTCGCGGCCGGGCGACGGCATCCACCACCCCCACCCGTCTGCCCCGCCCCACGCCTTGAGGAAGGCCGCCCATGAGTGCCCAGTCCCGGCCCCCCGCGTCCCCGTCGAGCAGTGAGCTCGACCAGCTTCCCGACCGTGACCGCGAGGAGACCGCCGAGTGGCAGGCCTCCCTCGACGCCGTCATACGCAACGCCGGACCCGATCGGGCGGTGTACCTGATCCGGCGCGTGCACGAGTACGCGGCCCGCGCCGGCCTGTCCGTGCCGGGGCTGCTCACCACGGACTACGTCAACACCGTCCCGGCGGCCGCGCAGCCGGCGTTCGACGGCGACGTCGCCATGGAAACCAGGATCACCGCCCTGAACCGGTGGAACGCCGCGGCGATGGTCACCCGCGGCTCCCGGCTAGGACTGGGCGGGCACATCTCCACCTACGCCTCGGCGGCCTGGCTGTACGAGATCGGCTTCAACCACTTCTTCCGCGGCAAGGAACAGGACGGCTCGGGCGACCAGTTGTTCCTCCAGGGACACGCCTCGCCGGGCATCTACGCCCGGGTGTTCCTCGAAGGCCGCCTGAGCGAGCAGCAGTTGGACGGCTTCCGGCGCGAGGCCGGCGGTCACGGCCTCCCGTCCTATCCGCACCCCAGACGCCTGCCGTGGCTGTGGGAGTTCCCGACCGTGTCCATGGGCCTCGGCCCTCTTGGCGCCGTCTACCAGGCACGCTTCAACCGCTATCTGCAGGCCCGCGGCATCAAGGACACCTCCGCCTCCCGCGTGTGGGCGTTCCTCGGCGACGGGGAGACGGACGAGCCGGAGGCGACGGCCGCCCTGACGCTGGCCTCCCGTGAGGGCCTGGACAACCTCACCTTCGTGATCAACTGCAACCTGCAACGCCTCGACGGACCCGTGCGGTCCAACTCCAAGATCGTGCAGGAACTGGAGGCCCGGTTCCGCGGGGCGGGCTGGAACGTCGTCAAGTCCCTGTGGGGCGAGGCCTGGGACCCGCTGCTGGCCCAGGACACGACCGGAGACCTGGTGCGCCGCCTGGGCAAGGAGCCCGACGCCCAGATGCAGACCTTCGCCGCGCGCGACGCCGCCTACATCCGCAAGAACTTCTTCGTCGGCGACGCCCTGTCCGCACTCTCCGCCCCCCTGAGCGACGCCCAGGTGGTGGAGCTCTTCGAGAACTCCCGCGGTGGGCACGAGCCGTTGAAGGTGTACGCCGCCTACCGGGCCGCTGTCGAACACCGGGGAGCACCGACGGTGATCCTCGCCCAGACGGTCAAGGGGCACACCCTGGGGTCGGCGTTCGAGTCCCGCAACGCCAACCACCAGATGAAGAAGCTGACCATCGCGCAGTTCCGCGAGCTTCGCGACGTGCTGGATCTGCCCATCCCGGACAGCGCCCTCGCCGGTGACGTCGTCCCCTTCTGGCATCCGGGGGAGAACTCGCCTGAGGTGCGGTACCTGCGCGAGCGGCGCGCCGCGCTGGGCGGTCCCGCCCCCGCGCGCCGTGTGATCGCCAAGCCGCTGCAGGAGCCCGCCGCGCAGCCGTTCGAGGCGCTGCTCAAGGGCTTCGGCCACCAGGAGGTCGCCACCACCATGGCCTTGGTCCGCCTGGTGAAGGACCTGATGCGGGACAGCCGCACCGGCGCCCGCTGGGTGCCGATCATCCCTGACGAGGCCCGTACCTTCGGCATGGAGTCGATGTTCCCCACGGCCGGCATCTACTCGCCGCGGGGCCAGACCTACGACCCCGTCGACGCCGACCAGTTGCTGCACTACAGGGAGAGCGAGACCGGGCAGCTCCTCATCGAGGGCATCACCGAAGCCGGTTCCATGGCCGAGTTCACCGCCGCCGCGACCTCGTACGCCACCCACGGCGAGCCGATGATCCCGTTCTACATCTTCTACGCGATGTTCGGCTTCCAGCGCACCGGCGACCAGTTCTGGGCCCTCGCCGACCAGATGGGCCGCGGGTTCGTCGTCGGCGGCACCGCCGGACGCACCACCATGACCGGCGAAGGTCTCCAGCACGGCGACGGCCACTCGCACCTCCTGGCCGCCACCAACCCGGCGGCCGTCAGCTACGACCCGGCCTTCGCCTTCGAGATCGCGGTCATCGTCCGCGACGGCCTGCGCCGGATGTTCGGGGAGCGGCCCGAGAACGTCTTCTACTACCTCACGGTCTACAACGAGCCGAAGCCCCAGCCGCCCATTCCTGCGTGGCCCGGCATCGAGGAGGGCATCGTCCGCGGCCTGTACCCGTTCCGGCCCGGCGACTCCGCCGTGTCCGGCCCCAGGCTGCAGCTTCTGGCCTCCGGCACCGCCGTCCACTGGGCACTGCGTGCGCAGGAACTGCTCGCCGCCGACTGGAACGTGCGCGCCGACGTCTGGTCGGTGACGTCCTGGACGGAGCTGCGCAGGGACGCGATGGATGCCGACACCGCCCGCACGCGCGGCGAGACACGTGTGCCCTTCGTGAGCGAGGCGCTGGCCGGTGTGCCGGGTCCGGTCCTGGCCGTCAGCGACTGGATGCGCCAGGTCCCCGACCAGATCGGCCAGTGGATCGAGCAGGACTACTACTCACTGGGCACGGACGGATTCGGCCTGTCCGACACCCGCGAGGACGTACGGCGCTACTTCCGCGTGGACGCCGAATCGATCACCGTGACGGCCCTGGACCGGCTGGCACGGGCCGGACAAGTGGACCCCGACACCGTCGACCGCGCCCGCAAGCACTACGGCCTGGACACCTGAAGGAGCCATACGCCGCCATGACTGTTTCCGTGACCCTTCCCGCGCTCGGCGAGTCCGTCACCGAGGGCACCGTGACCCGCTGGCTGAAGCAGCCCGGCGAGCACGTCCAGGAGGACGAACCGCTGCTGGAGGTGTCCACCGACAAGGTGGACACCGAGATCCCCGCTCCCGCCACGGGAGTCCTGCTGACCATCGTCGTCGGCGAGGGCGAGACGGTCGAAGCGGGCGCCGCGCTCGCCGTCATCGGCCCGCCCGAAGCCGAACCGTCGGCGGCGACCGCGGTCACCGCCGCCCCGGCCGCGCCGGTGACCGCACCGCAGCGGGCTACCTCATCGGCGCCGGTCGCGCAGCCGCCCGCCGCGGCACCGATGCCGCACGCCGCACCCGTCCCGATGCCGGCACCCGCGGCCGCTCCGGCCCCGCGCCCCATACCAGCAGCGGCAACGGCAGCGGCTCCGCCGACGGCTGCCCTGCGCGGGCACACCGCCGTCCCCCGGCTGCGCAAGGCCGTCGGCGACAGTCTCAAGCAGGCGCTGCTGGAGCAGGCGCAGCTGACCTCCACCGTCGAGGCCGACGCCAGCCGCCTGCTGCGGCTTTGGCGGCGGACAGCGGACGGCTACATGGCCCGCGAGGGGTTCGCCCTGACACCGTTGCCGTTCTTCGTCCTGGCCGCCGCCCAATCCCGGCCGACCCCGGCCCGAGGGCGGCAACGGCCCGACACGACGCCACTGCCCCGCGTCACACCCACGGGGTGACCAGCGGCGCAGATGAGTTGTGTGGCCGAAGACCCGATATATACGCTCGCAGCCGGGGGTGTTCATGAAAGGCAAGAATCCGGGCTTCCTGCACGGGCGGCAGAGCGAGCGAGCGGTGCTGGACCGGCATCTGGCCAAGGTGCACGACGGCCACAGCGCGGTGCTCGTACTGCGCGGCGAGGCCGGTATCGGCAAGTCCGCCCTGCTGGAGTACGTGGCGGAGACCGCCGAAGGCTGCACCGTGGTGCGCGCGGCGGGAGTCGAGGCCGAGATGGAGCTGGCCTTCGGGGGTCTGCACCAGCTGTGCGCGCCCTTCCTCGATCGCCTCGGGCACCTTCCCGATCCTCAGCGGACGGCCCTGGAGACCGCCTTCGGGCTCAGCGCGGGCACTCCCCCGGACCGGTTCCTCGTGGGGCTGGCGGTCCTCAGCCTGCTCGCCGACGTCGCTGAGGAGACGCCGCTCATCTGCCTCGTCGACGACGTGCAGTGGCTCGACCGCGTCTCGGCCCAGATCGTCGGGTTCGTCGCCCGGCGTCTGATGGCGGAGCGCGTGGGGCTGATCTTCGCCGTACGCGAGGCGGACGGGGAACGCGCCCTGCAAGGGCTGCCCGAGCTCACCCTCGGGGGGCTGAGCGAGCCCGACGCACGCGCCCTGCTGACCTCGGTGCTTCCCGGCCGGTTCGACGAACCGGTCCGCAGCAGGATTCTCTCCGAGGCGCGCGGCAATCCGCTGGCCCTGCTGGAACTGCCCCGCAGCGCCACCGCGGCCGAACTCGCGGGCGGCTACGCCTCACCGTCGATGGGGCCGCTCATCGGCAGGCTCGAGCACAACTTCAGCCTGCGCGTCGAGGAACTGCCCCCGCGGACACAGCGGTTGCTGCTGCTCGCGGCCGCCGAGCCCATCGGCGATGTCTCACTGCTCCGCCGCGCCGCCGACATCCTCGGCGTGTCCATGAGCGAGGTCTCCCCCGCGGTGGCCGCGAACCTGCTGGAAGTACGCACACGGGTCCAGTTCCGGCACCCGCTGGTGCGCTCGGCCGTCTACCGCGCGGCGGGACAGGCCGAACGCCGGGAGGCGCACCGGGCACTGGCCGAGGCCACGGACGCGCGGTCCGACCCCGACCGCCGAGCCTGGCACCTGGCCCGCGCCGCGGCGGAGCCAGACGAGGCCGTGGCGGACGAACTGGCCCGATCGGCCGACCGCGCGCAGGCGCGTGGCGGCATCGCCGCCTCGGCGGCCTTCCTGGAACGAGCGGCCGAGCTGACACCTGATCCCTCCCGCCGCCGCAGCAGAGCGCTGGCAGCGGCCCGGGCCAAGTACCTGGCCGGAGCGTTCGACGCCGCGCTCGAGCTGCTGAACGTGGCCGAGATGGGCGCGCTCGACGATCTGCAACACGCCCAGGCCAGCCTGCTGCGCGGGCAGATCACCTTCGGATCCCGCAGTGCCGGTGCCACCGTGCCGCTGCTGCTCACGGCTGCCCGGGAGTTCGAGCCGCTCGACCCCGGCATCGCGCGCGAGACCTACCGGGACGCGTTCTACGCGGCCCTCACCGCGGGCCGCGTGTGCGGCGGCCCCGGCCTCGATGAGGTCGCCTGGGCCGCACGCACCGCGCCCCCGACGGCTCACCCCGGACCCACCGACCTCTTCCTCGACGGCCTGGCCATGGCCACCACGGACGGCTACACGGCGGGCGCCCCGATACTGCGCCGCGCACTGAACACGCTGCGGTGCGGCGACTTCACAGTGGAACAGTCGCTGGGCTGGCTCCCGTTCGCCTGCCGCATGGCCCACAACGTGTGGGACTTCGACAGCTGGAGCACCCTGTCGGCCAAGCTCGTCCGTCTGGCACGGGAGACGGGAACGCTGTCCGTGCTCCCCTCGGCGCTCCTGCTGCGGCTGTCGAACCGGGTCTTCGCCGGTGATCTGGACGACGCTGACTCGCTCGCCGCGGAAGCGGTGACGATCGGCGAGGCCACCGGCAGCCACTTCCTCGCGCACTACGGGGCGTTGGTGATCGAACCCTGGCGCGGCCGCGAGACCGAGACGCTGCGGGCGATCGGGACGATCACCGGCGACCGGACCCTCAGCGGCGAGGGAAAGGCACTCACGGCTCCCCAGTGGGCGCTGGCCGTGCTGTACAACGGCCTGGGGCGGTACGAGGAGGCCTGCGCCGCCGCCGCCAAGGGCTGCGAGTACCCGCAGGAGCTGGGGCTCGCCCTCTCCTCCCTGGTCGAGCTGGTGGAGGCGGCGGCCCGCAGCGGGCAGCGGGACCTCGCCGTCGAGGCCGCCGGTCGCCTCGCGACCATCTGCCAGGCCAGTGGCACGGCCTGGGCGACGGGCACTTCCGCAGCGGGGCGTGCCCTGATCAGTGAGGGGGACACGGCCGACGCCCTGTACCGGGAGGCGATCGCCCGGCTGGAGAGCACCCCGGTGCGGACGGCGCTCGCACGCACCCGGCTGCTGTACGGCGAATGGCTGAGCCGCGAGAACCGCCGCGCCGAGGCCCGGGACCAGCTGGCCCGCGCCCACGAGATCCTCGACCGGGCCGGCGCGGAGGCCTTCGCCGAGCGCGCCCGCCGGGAGCTGGAGGCCGCCGGGGAGACGGTGCGCAGTCGCGACACCGGCACCGACGAGGCGCTCACGCCTCAGGAGGCCCAGATCGCCCGGCTGGCCGGCGAAGGGCTGACAAACCTCGAGATCGGCGCGCAGCTGTTCCTCAGCCCGCACACCATCGAGTGGCATCTGCGGAAGGTGTTCACGAAGCTCGGGATCCGGTCCCGCAAACAGCTGGGCGCCGTGCTGCCGGGCGGGGCGGCGACCCCCGCCTGACCCCGGGGGCGACGCCGTCGGCCGCGGCGCGATCCGCGTGCCGCGCCGTGCCCAGTCAGGCGCCCGCGCGGGCCGCACAGGCGGCCTCCCCGCCTCGCCGGTGCGCCCACGAATTCCGCTGACCACGGCCCGTGGCTCCGGGCCGTCCGGGGCAGATCCTGTGGCGGTCCGGTCCCGTCGAGGTCCGCTCGCGGCCGAGGCCGAGGCGTGGGGGGCCGGGGGGGCAGGTCCCAGGGGGTGGGGAGCCCCGGGGGCGTCCGGGGCCACGGGGTGGCGGGCCCCGGGGGCCTGCGGGCCAGGGGGTGGGAGGCCCCTGGCCACGTGGCGGCCACGGTACGACCACGGGGTGCCCCACGGTCCATCAAGGGCGCGGCAGTGCCCCTGTCGGCGCGAAGTTGGTGTCGGCGGCGAGAAAGCCGCCGATCCCAAACCAGCAGAGGAGCCGATCGTGGACACATCTGTGATCGCAACCCGGCAGAGTCCGCAGTCGGTGATGATGACCATCACTGCCGTGCCCGTGGAACTCAACGACGCGGTCTTCGTGTTCGGCCGTGTCCGGCCAGGACTGCTCAAGATCGCCAACCGGATCCTCCGAGATCCCGGCGAAGCCGAGGACGTCATCCAGGAGGCGTGGCTGCGCTGGCAGGGCATGGACCGCACCGTCGTCGCCGACCCCGGTGCGCTGCTTCGCACGACGACCGTCCGGCTCGCCATCAACGTGCTGCAGTCGGCGCGCAGACGCCGTGAGTCCAGTGCCACCCCCTGGCTGCCGGAGTCCACGGACACGGGGATGACACCGGAAGCCCTGGCCGAACGCCAGGACTCGGTGGAGCATGCCGTTCTGCTGCTTCTGCAGACTCTGACGCCCAACCAGCGCGCGGCGTACGTGCTGCGCGAGGCGTTCGGCTATTCCTACGACCAGATCGGCGCCCTGCTCCACCTGTCCGTGGGGAACGCACGGCAGCAGGTCTCCCGCGCGCAGGACAGACTGAACAACCGGCGGCACCGGCAGCACGTGGACGCGGCCACCCATCGGCGGCTCGTCCAGGCGATCTTCACCGCCGCCCGCACAGGAGACTTCGGCCGCCTGGAGCACGTGCTGACCGGCCACGACGCGCCGTATTCCGGCAAGGGAACGACCGCACCCGACGGCGCGGCTTCCTACCGGGCCACCGCATGACCGGCACGTCGCACGGGGACGTGGTGCACCAGGTGCGCACCGACCCTGCCGACGACCGCACGCAGTCCTGCACGACCGACCGGTGGGACGCCCTCGACCGCCTGCACCGCCGGGTCCAGGGGACGGTGGAGCGGCGGCTGCGCGAGGAGACCGGGTTCGGGGTCAGCGAAGTACAGGCCCTGCGTCACCTGGGAAGGAGCTCCGCCACGGACGCCGGCGCCGAACCCATGCGGCTCGGGGATGTGGCCAACGGGCTCGGCCTGAGTCAGTCCGCCACGAGCAGGCTGATGGCACGCCTGCGCCGACAGGACCTGATCATCTCGAGCGCCGTCGACCACGACCGGCGGGGCGTGCAGGTGCTGCTGACCCCGGCGGGGCACGCCGCGCTGCGCCGTACCGCGTCCCGCTACGAACAGGTCGTCCGGGACGCGGTCCGCGATCTTGGCTTCCAGGACGCGGATCCCTTCCTGTGGCATTTCCTCACCGGCGAGAGCGACGCCCGCACGGTCATCCGCTGAGGAAGTCGCGCACGGCTGCCGTGAACCTCTCAGGACGCTCGATGTGCCCGAGATGGCCGGTCTCCTCAAGGATCACCAGCCGGGCGCCGGGAAGGAGCTGATGCGTCATGTGCGCCCAGCGCGGCCCGCAGATGAAGTCGTCCCCGCCGACCAGGACCAGGGTCGGGACGGTGAGCCGGGGCAGTTCCTCGCGGACGTCGAACGGGGGCTCCGCCCCCCAGGCCGGTGCGGCGAACATCCGCAGGGATGCCCGCCCCGCGGCGAACTCCTTCTCGCGACCCCAGTACTCGTGGAAGTAGGCGGGCGAGATGGTGCGCAGCACCTTCGTCGCGCCCTCGTCGTCGGACCGGTCGAGTCGCGTGGTGAGACCCGCGACGTAGGTGGCCACTTCCGGCCGCTCGTCGGCGTGCCGCCGGACGAAGCTCTCCATGTTGGCCACGGCGGCCGCCCAGAACTCCTCTCCCGTCATCGGTGAGGTGTCGTACAGGACCAGGGACGCCAGGCGCTCGGGGTGGTCGAGGGCGTAGCGCTGCGCGACGAAGCCGCCGTGGGAGTGGCCCAGCAGGGCCACCTCGGCCAGGCTCAGGTGCTCGATCACCGCGTGCAGGAAGTGGGTGTAGGTGGCGAGAGTGTAGTCGCGTGGGTCGGCCAGCCGGCCGGACTCGCCCGTGCCGACCGGCTCGAGGTAGACGACGGTCATGCTGCGCTCCAGCCCGGGCATGCGCAGGTACTCCCAGCCGATGCCCGGCCCGCCGGAGTGGGCCACGCACACCGGGCCGGTTCCGGCGACGTGGTAGCGCTGGCCGACGGCGGCCGTGCCGTACTGGACGACGAGGGTGTGGGTGCCCGGCGAGAGGGGGTCCCGGGGATCGACGGCTGGGCTGGGTAGGGGCCTCGGGCCCTGTGTGGCGTTCACAACTCACAGATGGTGCGACGACCCGGAGGCCCGCTCAAGACATTGTGTCTGTTGTCACACCGTATTTCACACCGTCGCTCTTCGCCATCGAATGTCACAGGGACTCGCTTCGGACGGTCAGATACATAGAGGCATCCGCGACGAGTAAGGAGGCGCTGCCATGAGTTGGCGCGAGCGAGCGGCCTGCCGGGATGTCGACCCCGATCTGTTCTTCCCCATCGGCACCGCGGGTCTGACGCTGGTCCAGATCGACGAGGCGAAGGCCGTGTGCGCCCGGTGCCCCGTGCGGGAGCGGTGTCTGCAGTGGACACTGGACGTCGGGCAGGTCGAGGGCATCTGGGGCGGCACGACGGAGAGCGAGCGCCGCGCGACGCGACGACGTTCGGCACATAAGGACGTCGAGCGGATCGGTGCGAAGGCGTCCTGACCCGGACACCCGCGGCATGATTCTGTCTTACGGTCATGTCACACCTTCAACACTTTCTCGGTCCCTTCTGATGAGGGCAACGAAACCCGGTGCGGCAGCTCGCCGCCATGCACCGTTTCGTTGCGCTGATCCGGCCGTAAGGCGCTCCCGGTGACGTGTTGATGGTGGTAATGACATGAGCGACGCAATCGAACCGGTCACCACGGCGGGCATCCGCAGCGGTGACAAAATCGCCGACTGGGCGAGAACACGAATGGGCATCGGGCGTACCAGCACGACCGGCACACGCAGGGCGCGTCCGGAGCACTGGTCGTTCCTGCTGGGCGAGATCTGCCTCTACAGCTTCGTCGTCCTCCTCGTCACCGGCGTGTATCTGACGTTCTACTTCCACCCGTCGTCGAACGAGGTCGTCTACGACGGCAGTTACGCACCGCTGCGTGGCCAGTTGGTGTCCGAGGCGTTCGACTCGACGATGCACATCTCCTTCGACGTACGCGGCGGCCTGCTCATCCGTCAGGCCCACCACTGGGCGGCACTGATCTTCGTCGCCTCCCTGCTGGCCCACCTGATGCGCGTGTTCTTCACCGGCGCCTTCCGCAAGCCTCGCGAGCTGAACTGGGTGGCCGGTTTCGCCCTGCTCGTCCTCGGCATGTTCGGTGGTCTGACCGGCTACGACCTCCCCGGCGACCTCCTGTCGGGAACCGGGCTCGCCGTGGTGAACGGAACACTTCTGTCGGTACCGGTCGTCGGCACCTACCTGTCGATGTTCCTGTTCGGCGGCGAGTTCCCCGGGCACGACCTGGTGCCCCGCTTCCACGTGATCCACGTCCTGGTCATTCCGGCGCTGATGCTGGCGCTCGTCGCCTTCCGCGCCTTCCTCGGTCACCGGCACCTACACACCCAGTACCCGGGACCCGGCCGTACGGAGCGAAACGTGGTCGGCCTGCCGATGCAGGTGTACGTGGTCAAGGCGGGTGGCTATTTCTGCATGGTCGCCGGGATCGTCTTCACCCTCGCCGCGATCGCCCAGATCAACCCCGTCTGGGAGTTCGGCCCCTATCGCGCCGATCAGGTCTCCGCGGGATCCCAGCCCGACTGGTACATGGGAATCGCAGACGGGCTGCTGCGAGTCATGCCCGGGTGGGAGGTGAACATCTGGGGCCACACCCTGGCCCTGGACAATCTGGTCCCTCTCCTCGCCGGCCTCGGCTTCTTCCTCGTCATGGGCGCCTACCCGTTCATCGAGGCCTGGGTCACCGACGACGACCGCGAACACCACCTGCTCGAACGGCCACGCAACCGGCCGGTGCGCACGGCGTTCGGCGTGGCATGGCTCGGCGTCTACCTGGTGGCACTGCTCGGAGCCGCGAACGACATCATCGCCGTGACCTTCCACATGTCCGTCAACACGGTCACCTGGACGGTCCGCGTCGCCCTGTTCGTCATACCGGTCGTCCTCTTCCTCGTGACCAAGCGCATCGCCCTGGGTCTGCAACGCCGTGATCGCGACAAGGTCCTGCACGGCCGCGAGACGGGCATCATCAAGCGCCTGCCGCACGGCGAGTACGTAGAGGTGCACCAGCCCCTCGACCCCTACGAACTCCATGCCCTCACGGCGCACGAGCAGTACCGGCCCCTCGACCCGGGACCACGCGGCGCAGACGGCCACGCGAGCGGCAGGGCGCGACGGCTGCGCGCGTGGCTCAGCCGTGGCTTCTACGGCGAGGGGACACAGATCCTCAAGCCCACCGTCCAGGAGTACAGGGAAGTCACCGGCGATCATCACTCCACCAGCAAAGAGGGCTAAAACATATAAAGTGTCACATCTGCGACACGCACACGGTCCTTGGAGGTGACAGCACACCGTTTCCCGAAAGGGCCTCCCATGAACCGCAGTTCCACCTACCATCGGGTCCGCACCCCGCTCTCCCTCCTGGCCACCGCCTCCGTCGCCACCGCCCTCATCGCCACGGCGGTCGCCCCCGCCCACGCGGACAGAACCACGTCCGCACCGGACAGCGAGAAGAAGCCCACGGTGGTGCTCGTGCACGGCGCGTTCGCCGATTCCACCAGCTGGAGCGGCGTCATCAGGAGGCTGAGGCACGAGGGCTATCCCGTCGTCGCCGCGGCCAACCCGTTGCGCGGGCTGAACAACGACACCTCCTACCTCAAAGAGGTCCTGGCCGGCATCGACGGCCCGGTTGTCCTGGCCGGACACTCCTACGGCGGATCAGTGATCAGCAACGCCGCCCACGACGCCCACAACGTCAAGGCCCTGGTGTTCGTCGCCGCCTTCCTCCCCGAAAAGGGAGAGAGTGCCACCGAGTTGGCGGGCAAGTTCCCCGGCAGCACCCTCGGCGATGCTCTGCACTCCGTGCCGGTCACCCTGCCGGACGGCTCCCGCGATGTGGACCTGACCATCGAACCGAGCAAGTTCCACCAGCAGTTCGCCGCTGACGTCCCACGCAACACCACGGACCTCATGTCCGTCACACAGCGCCCGATCACCAACGCCGCGCTGGCGGGCGACGCCTCCGAGCCCGGCTGGAAGAACGTGCCGTCCTGGGCCGTGGTAGCCACCCAGGACCGCAACATCCCGGCGCAGGCCCAGATCTTCATGGCAGAGCGCGCACACGCCCACATCACGCGCGTGCGGGCATCGCACGCCGTGAGTGTCTCCCACCCCGCCGACGTCGCCGGGGTGATCGAGGAAGCCGCTCGGACCGTGCGCTGACGCACCGGTGCCGCCGGTCAGGGGGGCGTGCAGGCTCCACCCCCCTGACCGCCGCACACATGGTGGCCCCCTGGACCGTCGGTCCAGGGGGCCACCATGTGTGCGGCGGTCAGCCGCGATCTTCCGGAGCGACGTAGTCGAAGGTCGGGCCCGCGGTCAGCCCCTCGCCGTCGGGCATCGCCATCAGGCGCTGTGCCTGCCCCTTGAGCGCGTACATCGTGCCCACCGACACGCCGAGCATCGCGGGATTGCCGTTGAACGCCTGCTCCAGGAGCTGCAGCAGCTTGCCGTACGCGATGTTGAACGCCTCCTGCGCCATGCGGATCGCACTGCCCTCCGGATGGTCCTCAAGCCGCGGGTTGGGCCGCATCGGGCGCACCCCGGCGCGGTCGACGGTGAGCGTCTCGCCGGTGGGCCCTGTCTCCGGTGTGTCCCCCGGCTGGTAGCGCCGGCCCCTGGCGAGCTCCTGGAAGCGGTAGTAGTGCGAGACCGCCTTGGTCTGCGGGTGGAACATGTCCATGTCCCCGTCCCACACGTCGAGGCGTGCCGCGCCCTCGCCCTGCTCCACGATCTCCTCCAGGGCGGAGAGCGCCGAGGCGAGATCGGTGACCGGGCTCAGCCGCCCGCCGGTGTGCCCGAAGGGTCCTGCGGCCACCTGGCGGGCGGGATCACCGGTGAAGACCTGTTCCTCACCGAGCTCGGCGCACAGCTGTCGCAGGCCTTTCTCGATCGCGTCGTAGAACTGGCCGATCGTCATGTAGGCGTCTCCCTCGGCCGGGTCGCCCGGGTGGGCGGGTTGTTCGAGGCGGAGGAACATGGTGACCGCCTCCTGACCGAACGGCAGCAGGGACAGCTGCAAGGAGGGGTCGGCATGCGGCATAGGGCGCGGATACGGCGACAGTATCCGCGGGGTGTCGACGCGAGGTTGCCCGCCGACCGCGTTCAGGAGGTTCGCCACCAGCGCGAGGTGGATCATCTCCTCGACGAACACGCTGCTGACCACTTCGACGGCGTGGGCGTTCCGCTCGGGGTCGAGTGAGTAGAGGGCTGTGAGGTAGGGCGGCAGCGTGGCGTGTTCCAGCTCGATGGCCCACTGCAGGTGCTCCCGCAGGTCCTCCATCGTCGTGATCGAGCGGAACCGGGCCTGGCCGGTGGGGTCTTGATGATTCATGGGGGGTCTCACCTGGGTTTCGTGCGTAGGGTTCGGCCGCCGTTGCTGACCGACCTGTGGTCACCGGCATCGCTGCCGGCGGGCCCGCGCGGGGCGGTCGGTGTTGTGGCGCGGGGTTGGTCAGGCGGCATACGAGCGGGAGAGGCGGACGGCGGAGATGTCGAAGGTGAGCCTGACCTTGTCGCTGACGAGGACACCGCCGGTTTCGTCGGGCGTGTTACCGCCGAGCCCCCAGTCGGAGCGGCGCACCAGGGCGGTGCCGGAGAAGGCGGCACGGTGGTCTCCGCTCTCGTCCTGCGTGGCCCCGTCGAAGGCGAGGTGGATGTGGAGAGGGAGTTCGACGTCCTTGATCCTGAGGTGGCCCATGAGACGGAACTGGCCGTCTCCGCGGTCCGCGAGGCTGGCCGAGCGGAAGACCATCAGCGGATAGGTGGCGGCGTCGAGGAAGTCCGGACCCGCGAGATGGGTGTCCCGGTCAGGGCTGCTGGTGTCGATACTGCCGGTCTGGACGCTCAAGTAGGCCTCGGAGCAGCTGGGTTGGTACCCGTTCAGCTTGACCAGCCCCTCGAACGCGCCGAACCGCCCGCGCATGTTCGCGATCATGGCGTGCCGGACGGAGAAGCCGATGGTGCTGTGCGCCGGGTCGATGGTGTAGACACCGGTCAGCGCTGTGTACGGGACGACGGTCGACATATGTGGGTCCTTGCGGTCGCTGGTCACGACGATCAGTGTTGCGAGATGTCGCCGTGTGCCTGCCGGTGGTGAAGCGGACCGCAGCCGAGGAGGCCCGGGCAAGGTCCGCAGGAGGACAGACAGGCGAGTGCCCGCGCGTGTGACACCGGGACCGCCGCCGGGACGGCGTTCCGTGCTCGCGCAGGACACAGGTCACGTCCCGCACCCAGTTGTCGAAAGGGTCCGGCGCCGACCGACAACACCATGCGCCCGCCGTACTCGTGCCGCCCTGGTGGCTGAGCGGGCAGAGGGTGGACGGTGTCGCCGCACGTGCGCGACATCGGCCTCCCTTTGCGGCACGTCGTAGAACCAGGCACTGACGGCGTGGGCCTCTCCGGAGGGCGCGCTCGTCGGATGCGCGGGCGAGTGGGACGAAAGCGAGTACATCCCCCACGTGACAGGTCCGGCGCCCCACCTGTGACGGGAGAAGGTCCTGAACCGGTGACCTGTGACATGGTGTGCCACTATGTTGGGTGCGTCCGGCGCAGCACATGATGCTCGTCGTCCCGGCCCGCCGCGGCCGCACAGCCTCCCCGGATCCCGGCCGCGGCCCTTATCACGAGGGATGTACCGACCATGCCCGCCATCCTCATCCACGGCGTTCCCGACACCCACCGCGTGTGGAACGCCGTACGCCGACACCTGACCCGCCCCGACGTCGAGGCCTGGGACCTGCCCGGCTTCGGCACCCCCCGCCCCACCGGCTTCGGCTCCAGCAAGGAGGAGTACGTCGACTGGCTCGTCGAACGCCTCGAGCGGGTCGGCGAGCCCGTGGACCTGGTCGGTCACGACTGGGGCTGCATCCTCACCGCCCGCGTCGCCTCCCTCCGCCCCGACCTGGTGCGCACCTGGGCCGGAGGCAACGGACCCGTCAGTTCCCGCTACGTCTGGCACCCGCTGGCCGAAACCTGGCAGGACCCCGTCGCCGGCGAGCGGTTCATGGCCGAACTGGACCCTGAGTCCTTCGCGAAGGACCTGGTGAACGGCTTCGACGCACCCGCCGAACCGGTCGAGGAGATGGTCCGGCACGTCGACGGCACCATGAAGGACAGCATCCTGCGGCTGTACCGGTCCGCCGTGACCATGGGGACGGAGTGGGAACCGGCCCTGTCGAACGTCACCGCACCCGCGCTGGTTTTCTGGGGCGAGCGCGACCCGGCCTGCCAGATCGAGTTCGGCGACGAACTCGGCGCCGCCCTGCGCGCCACGCGCGTCCTCCATCTCGACTGCAACCACTGGACGGTGCTGGAGCGGCCCGCAGAAGTGGCCGCCGCCCTCGAGGCGCACTGGGCGCAGGGCACCGGACACTAGCCCGCGCCGGCAAGCGACGAGGGGCGCGGATCTGCGAACCGCCTCGGCCACGGTCGTGGACCACGGACGTCGTCCGCGCCTTCGTCGCGCCACTCCGCTCTGCCCTCGCAGGCCCCTACGCTGCCTCCGCGGTGCGGGCCGGTGTCACAACCTGTGGGTTCTCACGGTCTCTCCGCACGAGGGCACACCAGCGTCCGGTGCGCGCGAGCGGAGACGGGAACAGCATGTCGCGAGAGATCGGGTTCGTCATCGTCGGGGGCGGCCTCGCCGCGGCAAGGCCGCCGAGGAACCCCGGCAACAGGACTACGACGGCCCGCTCGTCCTCATCGGGGAGAGGCGGAGCGCCCCTACATCCGACCGCCGCTGTCCAAGGGGTACCTGCTCGGCAAGGAGGACCGCGAGTGCATATTCATGCATTCCGAGGACTGCTACCGCGAGCACGACGTCGACCTGATGACCGGAACGCGCGTGACGGCCGTCGACGCACACACCCGCGAGGTCGAACTCACTCCGAGCTGCCGTTGCTGAAGGTGCTCGGCCGGGACGCGGCCGAGGTCTTCGCCGACCTGCACCGGGATCACGGGGTCGTCCTGCGGCCGCACGCCGCCGTCGAGCGCATCACCGGTGACGGCACCCGCGCCGACGGCGTCCAGCTCGCCGACGGAACCCTTCTGCCCGCCGACGCCGTGGTGGTGGGCATCAACTTTTCTGCCTTGACGACCGCCGCGAAGGTGACCGCGGCCGCCGGGCACGGGGGGCGCCTCCGCGTTCGACCGGGAAACCGTGTCACACGACATGTTCCTGTCCGGTCAGCAGTGCATCGGTTGGACCTGCCGGACGAAAGCGGACTGGCCCCCTTCTCGGGGGCCGCGGCGGACATCGGCCGGAATCAGGGGTGGCACCGCCTTGTCGGGTGCTGTGCGAAGCGGTGATGCCGGGTGGACCGGGTACAGGACGACGAGACGGTGCCGATCGCGGAGCTGCTCGACGAGCGACGCCGACTGCTCAACGTGGCCTACTGGATGCTGGGCCGGAGCCAGGACGCCGACGACGTCGTGGCGGAGGCCTACCGGCGCTGGTACGGCCTGTCCGACGACCACAGGAAGCGCATCGCCGAACCCCGGTCCTGGCTGGTGACGACCGTCGGCGGCATCTGTCTGGAGCGCTTGGCGCCGACCTGGCGGCCGCACCCGGGCCCGGTCGGCGCGGCGCCCCCTCATGACCTGGACGAAGAGGTGAGCCAGGCCCTTCTCGATGCGCTGAACACGCTGTCACCGACCGAGCGGGCCGCATTCGTCCTCAACGACGTGTTCGGGATGGCTCCGGGGACGGTCGCCGCCATCGTCGGACAGACGGAACAGGAATGCGGCGAACTCGCCGCCCGGGCCCGGCACAGCCTTGGGACCAGGTGGGCACACCCCACGACACCACAGCAGCACGACCGTGTGGTGCGAGCGGTCCGACAGGCATGCGTGGCGGAGAACCCTGCCCGCCTGACGTCCCTCCTGGCACCGGACGCCACGGTGTTCTTCGACGGAGGCGGCAAGGTCAGAACCCTGACCCGGCCCGTCCACGGCGCACGGCGCGTCACCCACAGCCTGCTGGCCCTGCTGGCTGGCCGGCCCCGCACCACACTGCACTGCCAGTCCGTCAACGGCCGCACTGGAATAGTGGTGCGCTACGGCGACGAGGTCGCCGCGGTCATCAGCCTGGACGTCGCGGGCGACCGCGTCGTGCAGATCTGGGCGGTCCTCAACCCTGACAAGCTCCGCCACTGGAACCGGGCCGCCGCGCAGGAGGAATGAGGACGACGCGTGAGCCGGGACTTCGATTCGCATGCCGCCGGTGTCTCACTGGCCGCGGAAGCGGCCGTGGTCAAGGCGCGGATCCGCATCCGTCAACAAGCTCTTGACGACGTCGGCACCACGACCTGACCGGTCCGCACCGTGTCCGCACCGCTGAGATGCCACTCACGAAAGGGTGGAAGGGCAGTGGTAGTCACCTGGCTCGACGAGACCACGCATCACCATCTTGCTTCTTCCGGGTCCAAACCTCGTACGCTGTGACATACGATGCACCGACACACATCTCCCCGGGCCCGAGCCGAGCGGCACCGCAGCTGACTTCAGCGAGGCGCGGCACGGAGGGTTGAGGATGAGAGGAAGACATGGTCTCGGCAACTCGCGCAGCGCATGAGATTGAGGTCACTGCGGAGAGCCTCCAGGAGGACCTCGCCCGCCTGGAGATTCAGAAGCAGGCACTGGAGAGGGAACTGGCCGCCGTGGCCGCCCACCTCGACTCCGTCCAGCGCGCCCTGAGCGCCCTGACGGTCCTCATGGCCGAGCCGTCCGGCCGCCGAGCAGCCGAGCAGCCCGAACAGGCGAAGGCCGCCACTCCGGTCGTCGCGCCCGCCACCCGCACGGCGCGAAAGCAGTCCGCGCGGCGACAGGCGGAGCCCGCGCAGAAGGAGAAGCCGGCGGCCTCCTCGCATGCGGGGGCCGAAGAATCGCGCAACTACGGCGCGCTCACCGAACAGATCATGGAGTACTTCGCAGGCGTCGGTGACGCGGAGGTCCGCGCGCGCGACGTGGCCGCGGCGCTAGGCCGCGACACCGACTCCGGGAGCATCAATGCGGTGCGCAGCACGCTCGACCGTCTGGTCGGCACCTCCCGCGTACGCCGGGCCGGCCGCGGTCTCTACCGCGCCCAGAAGTCCTGACCGGAGCCCTCTCGGCTCCGTGCGCTGAAAGTCACAAAGATGCCTCGGACACCTGCCCGCGGGGGATCGAACAGGCGCCCGAGGCACGCACCCGTTGACGGACGGTCCGCGGGTGGGCGAGCGCTCCCATGCCGGTGACAAGCGTGTCACACGGTGTCGGAGTCACTGTGAAGAGTGTATAGCAATCCACATCGTCTTTGGATCCGACGCCCCGCCCCCAGACGCACTCCTCCCAGGATGTCTGGGATCACGCCAGGCCCTTCGCCTCCACGACGACCCCTCTTCACTGAACTTTCCGGCAACTCGCCTTTCTGAACGGGCCGTTACTCCCTATCCAGACAGCCCTGCCACAACACACGTGTGACGGAAACCTTTACCCTTTCCGTGATCACTGCAACAAACATGGCCCTATAGTCGTCCGCGCATCGCCGTGAGCGCGCTGGTCGCGCGCTCCCTGCTCACCCTGCCCGGCCACGCACTCGCCGACGTCCCGAGCAGCGGAGCGGTGGTCGCCGGAGGCAAGAAGATGTCCACCGTCAGTACAACCACTGTGTCGCCCTGGTCTACGCGAAGGACGTCACCGCGACCACGGCAGTCCACCACTGGGAAGAAGGACGGCAACCGGCCCTGCCGTCACGGTGGTTGATCGACCCCAAGAGGGCTCTCACGCGAAGTGCCGGGGCACCCCGCAGGAGGGCCCTCACCTCCCTCACCTTGCTTGTCCCGCCCTCATCGGCTCAAGCGCTCACTTCGGCACCCGCCGAGCGGTCACAGACGCGAGGCTTCGTCGGTCAACAGGGGCATGAGCCATTCCCTCGCGTCGAAGACCAGCACCGACGAGCCTGTCACCGTCATCAAGAGCTACACCGTGCCGACGGACGAAGCCGACCACTTCACCGTCGTGTACCAGGAGAACGCCCGGATCATGGCGGCCCAGCCCGGCTTCCTCCGCTCCCGCCTGCACCGGCCCCTCATCGAAGGTCCGGAGACCCGGTTCGTCCATATCGCGGAGTGGACGTCGGGGACCGCGCTCGACAAGGCCACCGACAACCCCGAGTGGCATGCCTCGCTGCAGCGCATGTTCGACGACCCCGACCTGCACATCACCTCAGAACCGGCGAGCTACCGCGTCGTCGTCGAACTCGACCCCTCCTGACAACGTGTAACTCGGCACCCTGGCCCCGAGAGTGCTTCCGTCATCTGCCGAGTGCCGGCGTCGTCCTGGGCGTCGGCCCACCACTGGCTTCGTTCACGAGATGTGATTGGGCTTCCTGGGAGCATTCCAGGCGTCCCAGAGAATCCTTGCCTCATGTGAACGGAGCGTCCTGAAGGTGGTACCGATCAGGGAACCCGGCGATCCTGAGGTTCTGGAACGGACCGAGGTCGAGGACCCGCTGCCCGCGGCCGTGACCGGGCGGGCCGAGCCAGTCTGAGCGGTGTTCGGTCAGTGCGGCGGGGCTCCGCGCCCGTGGTCAGTGCCTGCCGCCGCCGGCGCCGTGCCCTCGCTGGATCGCGGCAGCGGAAGTGGTCCGACCGTGTGGCCGGTCATCGGGCCGCCGTCCGGGTCACGGTCCGCAGGGCGAGCAGCCATGCGGTATCGGGGGCGGTCCCGGCCGCGAGGGTGGCGCTCACCAGGGCCAGCAGCGTGCACAGCGCCCCCCGGCTTTGGGTCTCGTGGTGGCGCGTGGCAGACATGGCGAGCGGTCGGTCTCGTGCCGCGTCGCCGCCGTTGAGGTGGCTGGCGCCGCGTCAGTGCGCCTCGATCGGCGCCGCCTGTGCACCGGTCGGGCCGGTTGCTGCCTGTGGCCCTGCCTGTTCGCGGGCGCTTCGGGTCAGCCGCATTCCGATCAGGGTGCAGAGCAGGCCGAGAGCTGCGGCCAGCAGCCAGGCGGCGCGGAAGTGCTGGCGCTGGGTTGGGCCGACCTGCGCGCCGAGGATGGCGACCAGGACGGCGACGCCCACGGTGGCGGACATCTGGCGTACGGAATTGACCAGGGCGGATCCGGTGGCGGAGCGGTGCGGGGGCAGGGAGCTGACGCCTGCGGCCATCAGGGTGCCGAGCGTGAGTCCCACGCCCACGCCGCTGAGGATCTGACTGGGCAGCAGATCGACCCAGTAGTCGGGGGTGAGGGAGGCGAAGCAGGCCCGCCACATCATCGCCGCGGCGAACAGCAGGCCGCCCACGGTGATCAGCGGCCCGTGGCCGAGGCGCTGCGCGGCACGCGCGGTGAGCAGCGTGACGACCGGGACCAGGGCCGGCCCGGGCACCATGGCGACGCCGGTGCGCAGCGCGCTCCAGTGCCAGACCTCCTGGCACCACAGCACGTTGGACAGGAGCATGATGGCGAAGGCCACGCCGAAGACGAAGGTCCCGATGTTCGCGGTGCCGAATCGGGGCAGCCTCAGCAGGTGGAGCTCGAACAAGGGGTGGCTGTGGCGCAGTGAGCGGATGGTGAAGGCGGCCGCGGTGACCAGCGCGACCGCGAACAGCCCAACTGTCCTGGCGTTCAGCCATCCCCAGTCCGGGGCTTGCACGAGGGCTCCGGAGAGGGCTGCCACAGCGACGGTGACGAGCAGCGCGCCGAGCATGTCGGGCAGGCGGCCCTCTTCCCGGCGGGTCGTACGGGGCAGGACGCGAAGGCCGGCCACGACGGTGGCGATGCCGATGGGTACGTTGATCACGAACACCCAGCGCCAGTCGACCTGGACCAGCAGGCCGCCGGCGACGGGGCCCGCGGCGGCGGCGAGGCCGCCGACCGCGGCCCAGTTGCGGGTGGCGCGCGTACGGTTCTCGGCCGGGACGGTCGCCAGCAGAAGGGCGAGCGAGGTGGGCAGTTGGGCTGCGGCCCCCACCGCTTGCAGGGCCCGTGCCGCCACGAGCGTCCCCAGGTCGGGGGCCAGGGCACAGGCGAGCGAGGCGAGGGTGAAGAGGGACACCCCGGCGAGGAACACCGGCCGCTGTCCTATCCGGTCGCCAGTACGGCCCGCGACCACCAGGAGGGCCGCCAAGGCGATGGCGTAGGCGTTGAGCACCCAGGACAGCGAGTTGAGCGTCGCGCTCTGCCCGTGCGGCGCCGCGAAGGCTGCCCCCATGGCGGGCAGCGCCACATTGACGATCCACAGATCCAGGTTCGTCATGAAGACCGCGAGCAGGATCACCACCGAGGCAACGTGCTGCTTTGAAAACCAAACCTTCCATGTCATGGGACCAGAGAAGCATGGTGCGGTTTGATATTCAAACCATCTCTACCGCGGGAAGGCGGGAGTCGAGCAGGGCTGGCGCCTGAAGCTTTGAAATTCAAAGCGCATGAGGGATACTGGTCAGGGTGACGACACAGCGCATCGATCCCGGAGAAGTACCCGGGCGGCCTTGTTCGATCGCCGCCGCCCTGCAGGTGGTGGGCGATCGATGGGCCTTGCTCGCCATCCGCGAGGTCGCGTTCGGCAATCACCGTTTCCGTCAGATCGCCAGGAACACCGGCGCCCCGACCGACCGCCTGTCCGCTCGCCTGAAGGGGCTGGTCGCGGCCGGCGTCATGGAGCGACGCCCGCTGCCCGACGAACCTCGCCACGAGGGCTACTACCTCACTGAAGCGGGTGGCGACCTGGCCGGCACCTTGCGTGAACTGCTCCGCTGGGGAGATCGCTGGATCGCGACGTCTCCCCCGATGCGGCTGCACCACCACGACCACCAGTTCACCCAGCGCGCCATGTGCGAACACTGCGGCGAAACGGCAGAGCCGGGAGACGTCCACCTCGAAGTGACCGCGGACGGGTGGACGCTGGAAGGCCCGGTGGAGTAGGGCGGGCCTTTTGGAGACCCAATGGACCGGGCGCAAGCGTTTGTACAGGTCAGCGCCATGCGTAAGGGAAAGTGTACGGTTCGCCAATTTATACTAAATGGATCTTTTGCCTGTCAGGCGTCACGTTGAAGGGGTGAAGACACGAGCTGCGTCCCCCCAGTTTCTTGCTTTGGCCGGCACCGTCGTGCTGTGGGCCTGCGCCTTCCCTGCCATCCGCGTAGGCGTGGACGGGCTCGGCGTGGCCGCGCTGTCCTTCCTGCGGCTCGCGGTCGCCGCCGTGGCGCTGCTGGCCATGTCCCCGTTCGCGGGCGTACGCCTGCCCCGCCGGCGGGATCTCCCGCTGATCGCGTTGTGCGGCTTGACCGGTATGGCCGCCTACCAGGTCCTTCTCAACTGGGGAGAGGTGCACGTCGCCGCCGGCACGGCCAGCCTCCTGATCGCGGTCGCACCTGCCTTCAGCGTGCTCTTGGCCAGTGCGTTCCTGTCCGAGCCCGTCACCCGGAGCGTCGTCGTCGGGAGTCTGATCGCCATCGCGGGCACCGCGGTCGTCACCTTGGCCAAGGGATTCTCCGGCTTCAGCGCGGCCTCGCTGGTGGTGCTGGCCGCGGCCGTCGTCCAGGGCGTGTACCACTTCGCCAGCAAGCCGCTGCTGAAGCATTACAGCGGGCTGGAGGTGGCCACCTATGCGATGGCCGCGGGGACCGTCTTCGCCCTGCCCCTCGCTCCCGAGGCCGCGAGAGCAACGGTCGGCGCCCCGGTAGGCGCCCTGTGGTCGGCGGTTTTCCTGGGACTGCTGCCTTCCGCGCTCGGGTTCGTCATCTGGGGGTACGCGGTCGCTCGCCTGCCCATGGCGGCTTCCACCGCGGCCCTGTACCTGGTCCCGCCTGTGGCCTTGGTGGTCTCCTTCGTCTGGCTGGGCGAGAAACCTCTTCCTCTCGAACTGGCGGGAGGAGCGATCAGCGTGGCCGGCGTCGTCCTGATCAACCACCGCACGGCCAGAAAGGCCGGGCCGGCGGCGCAAGCATCGGGACCGCCCGCGGCCGACTCCATCCCTGTCGGCGCGATCCTCGATACGGCACGCGGCACGAGCAGTCCTGCGAACCGTGAGCCGGTCGACGCTCACACAACACGGCGACGCCACTGAAGAGGTCTCCATGCTTGATGTACGACGGCTGCGCATGCTGCAGCACCTGGCCGCATACGGGACGATCGCCGCCACGGCCGACGCGCTGCACCTGACCGGCCCGGCTGTGTCGCAGCAACTGGCTGTCCTGGAGCGCGAGGCCGGCGTGCCGGTGGTCGAAAAGCGTGGACGGAGGCTGTGCCTGACCCCTGCCGGTGAACTCCTCGTCGCGCACGCCGAGGTGATCCTCGGCGATCTCGCCGCCGCGGAGTCAGATCTGGCTGCCCTGCGGGGCGGGCATCACGGCGTGCTGCGCGTGGCAGCCTTCGCCTCCGTCGCACGCACCCTGCTGCCCCGCGTGTACCAGTCGCTCGCCCGGCCCGTGGATGAGACAGCGCCCAGGCTCACGCTCCGGCTCGACGAGCAGGAACCCGACCAGGCGCTGGAGGCACTGCAAAAGCACCGGGCCGACGTGGTCGTGGCTCACAGCTACACGGTGCTGCCCCGGAACTTCCCGCAGAACAGTCGCCAGGACGTTCTCATGGAAGATCCTGTGCTCCTGTGCCTGCACCCGGACCGAGCCCGCGGTCTCGGACTCTCCCCCGGGCAGCCGGCGGACCTCGCCCGGCTCACGGACGCCCCGTGGCTCACCCCCAGTCCTGAGGTTTCCTGTTACGAGATGATCCAGCGGACCTGCGGCACGGCGGGATTCGTCCCCGACATCCGGGTCCGCAGCAGCGACTTCTCGGTGCTGGTGGCCCTCGTCGCCGCGGACGCGGGCGTCGCCCTGGCTCCCCGTCTGGCCATCCCCGAATCTCACGACGGGGTCAGCCTGCATCCCCTGCTCGCGCCGGTCACCCGCACCGTCTGCACCGTCGTCCGCTCCGGCAGTGCCCGAAATCCTGACGTGCATCTGTTCCGTTCGCTTCTCGAACAGGCAGTTGCCCAGCACGAACCCACCCAGCGGGACCAGATCTGACAGCGTGCCCGAGAACAGGCGCGGTTGGACGGCTTGACCGAGGGGGCTCAACTGGGGGTGGATCGTCGTGCCTCAGGAATCGGCCCGGGAGCACGGAGCGTCGAGTTGCCCGGGCTTCTGGCCCTGGAGAACGCGGCAGCGGCTGCCTACTGGTAGCAGGGAGGCCCGCACCGCACGGTGACCGTGCCGCTGTCGCCGGCCGCTGTGGAGGGGTGGTGATGGGCGGTGGCCGTGGGGGTCTTGCTGGTCTCCCAGGGCATGGGGGCGGCCATGGCCTGGGGAGCGAGGGCGGTAAAGACCGCGGTGCTCATGAACACGGCGGCTGTCGCGCGCTTGCGCAGACGCACAGGGACTCCTTGATCGAGGGTCGGACGGGCGGCACGCCATCGAACGTGGACGCCCACATCGTTACAGCTTGCTGAGGGCACGCGGCCGACGGCTGCGCGGTGGCTCGGTTCAGGCGTGCTGTTTCTGCGGGTGGAGGTCGAGTGTGATGTGCGGGTCGAGCGCGCGCAGGAAGTCGGGGGCGTCGAAGACCTCACCGGCGGATACGACGCCGACAGTCTTGGTGCGGCCGGTGAGGACCCGCGCGAGGGCCTCGGTGACGAGGGGCGCGGTGACGGCGTAGATGTCCTGGCCGCCGGCCGTGGCCCGGCGTTCGGCTCCGCCGGAGCGGACGACGACGTCGACGAGGAAGGTCTGGTTCGAACGCCCGCGCTCGTCGACGGCGGTCGGGGGCGGCGTGTGAGGGGCGGCGACGTCCCGGGCCGCCTCCGCGGTCATGTAGGTGATCACATCGGGGATGGAAAGGTGCTGGGGGACGGTGACGACGTCCGCCATCGTGAACTCCCCGATCACCGGCCGAGAACCCATCGGCTCTGGAAACGCCCACTCCAGGGTGGGCGCGGCATCGGTGCGGCGCTCCCACTGTCCACCGGTGTAGCGCAGGCGGTGGCCGCCGCGCCGCTCGCGGGAGACCGCACCCGACAGCCGGGTACCGACGGTGGGGCGCCAGTCGCTGAGCGCGTAGGCGATGTGTGCTTCGTCGGCCTCGGCCCAGTCGCCCATCGCAGCGGTGACCAGCAGGTCGCCGAGGCCGCCGAAGAAGGCCATGGCCGGAACGATCACCGCTTCCGCGTCCCTGGCCCGCTCGCGGTAGTGGGCGAAGGTGTCGAGATTGGCCTCAAGCTCGGCGGCCACGTCCAGGTAGGGGATCCTCGCGCGGAGCGCGGCCTCGATCACCGGGCCGGCGGTCGAGGCGAAGGGGCCGGCGCAGTTGATGACCGCCGCCGTTCCCGCCAGGGCCCGGTCCAGCGAGGCCGGATCGTCGACCGACGCCACCCGGGCCTCCAGCCCGTGCCCGCCGGCCAGTTCCTGCAAGGTCCGCGCGTTGCGTCCGGAGACCACCGGGACGAACCCGCGCGCCGCCAGCTCCGCGACCACGAACCGCCCGGTGTGACCGTAGGCGCCGACCACCGCAACCATCTGACCTGCCCCCATGAGACCGCTCCCGTGTACTCGGACACCCGCTGCGAAAGTCGATCCGCCACGGCCTGACCGCCACATCCTGTCCCTCCGCCGACACCCCGCATGAGTGTCGGAAACGACATGCCACGTACAGTTTCGGACATGCCCGCTGTCGCGCTGGCCGTCACCGACGGCATGCTCCACTACGAACTGTCCGTGGCCCTCGAGATCTTCGGCTCCGACCTGACCCATGTCGTGGACCCCTGGTACGACTTCTCCCTCTGCGGGAGCGGCCCGGTGCGCATCGGCCGATTCCACCTGGAACCCGACCACGGACTCAGCCACCTCGCCCACGCGGACACGGTGATCGTCCCCGGCTGGGCCGACACCGACCGCGACCCGCCCGTCGAACTGGTCGAGGCGGTGCGTGCGGCCCACGCCGCCGGCGCCCGCGTGGCCTCACTGTGCACGGGCGCCTTCGTCCTGGGCGCGGCAGGACTGCTCGACGGCAGGCGCGCCACCACGCACTGGGCCCACACCCGGGAACTGGCCCGGCGTCACCCCTCGGCCACCATCGACCCGGACGTCCTCTACGTCGACAACGGAGACGTCCTCACCTCCGCGGGCAAGGCCGCCGCCATGGACCTGTGCCTGCATCTGGCCCGCCTCGACCACGGTTCAGCCAACGCCAACAAGATCGCCCGCCGCCTGGTCGTCCCACCCCACCGCGACGGCGGCCAGGCCCAGTTCATCTCCACCCCGGTACCCGCCCCAGGCAACCACCCCCTGGATGAGCTCTTTCCCTGGGCACTGGAGCGGCTGAACCAGCCGCTGACCGTGGAGGACCTGGCCCGCCAGGCCCGCATGAGCTCACGCCACCTCGGCCGCCACTTCAAGCACCTCACCGGCACCACGCCGCTGCAATGGCTCCACACCCAGCGCATCCGCCACGCCCAGGAACTGCTGGAGACCACCGACGCCACCGTGGACACCATCGCCGCGGCCACCGGCATGGGCACCGCCACCACCCTGCGCCGCCACTTCCATCGCAGCGTCGGCGTCCCACCCGACACCTACCGCCGCACCTTCCGCCCCTGAAGCGTTCGTTGCTCAGCGTGGACAACCGAGTGCCACCCACGCTGAGCCCCCATCACGGGGCTACCGCAACCGATCGCTGGCGAATGTCGTCACCAGGTGACAGAGCTTCAACGCCTCGCCGTCGACGGCCGGTCGGCTCTCGTCACGACTGATCCGGGCTGGGCACCCCGGTCACAGGTGACCGGCGATGGTGGGCAACAGGTCCTGGAAGGTCCGGCCGGCCGCGGGTTCACCGATGGCCTTCAACTGCCACCCCCCGCCTGCCCGGTAGAGCTTCGCCATGATCTGTGCGGTGTGCGCTCCGCCGCCGCTGAGGGTGTAGCGGGCGAGTTCCTGTCCGGTGGTCTCGTCCACCAAGCGGCAGAACGCGTTCTGCACCTCGGCGAAGGTCTGCCCGGTGAACGAGTTGACCGTGAAGACGATCTGGTCGACGTGCGGCGGGACCCGGCCGAGGTCGACGAGGATCACCTCGTCGTCCGCTCCGGCCCCCGCACCGCCGGTGAGGTTGTCGCCGAGATGCCGCACCGAGCCGTCGTCGCTGACCAGATGCTGGAAGAAGACCACGTCGGCCGGCTGTCCGCCTGCGAACAGCACAGCCGACGCGTCGAGGTCGATCTCCCGGGCACCGGCCAGCTTGGCCAGGAATCCCTTGCGCTGGGCGGCCTGCCAGCCCAGCCCCATACGGACGGCACTCAGCGAGGTACCGTCCGACTTGCTCAGACTGATCTGCTGGCCCTTGGTCAGATTGACCGACATACGTCCTCGTCTCTCATTCGTTCGCTGGATCACTCGCGGTCCGTCACGGGGTCAGAACATCAGGCAGACGGCGGCGCAGGTAGGGCAGCACGCCCCGATCAAGAAGGACCTGACGCCATCTCTCCCGCGCCTGTAGCGGGTCGGGACCCTGCCGCCCTCCGCCTCGTGACGCCACCCACAGCAGCGCGCCCACGCCCGCAGCGCCTGTCACCGCCGCGGCCGCCGCGAGCACCCAGCCGGCCCGTATGACCGAGGCCGCGAACTCCGTGACCGCACCGGCGAGCCGGAGTCCGTATCCCACGAGCAGCAGTACCACCCCCGCGCCGGCGGACAACAGGGGCGTGAGCACGGCGAGCAGCGGCCCGACCGTGCCGTCACCGCTGCCCGGCTGCCCGTACGGCACGGAGCGGGCGGCAAGGTACACACGGTATTCCTCGGCGGCGACGGCCGAGATCTCGTCCTGCGCGGCCAGCGCCCAGTCCCTCAGCAGCCCGGCCGCCCTGCCGCTCGGATCGGCGAGCAGCGCCGACCGGACGTCAGCCGTGGCCAGGGCCAGCCGGACCGCCTCCTCGAAGTCCGCCCGGTCCTCCGGCCGAAGACCGGGTGTGCCGCTCCCACGGATTCCTGGGGTACGTCGTCGGCTCAGACGCTGACTCCGAAGTCGGCAGCGATGCCGGCCAGGCCGGTGGCGTACCCCTGGCCGACGGCACGGAACTTCCACTCCGCGCCGCTGCGGTACAACTCGCCGAAGACCATCGCGGTCTCGGTGGAGGCGTCCTCGGACAGGTCGTAACGGGCGAGTTCGGCACCGCCGGCCTGGTTCACCACCCTGATGAAGGCGTTGCGGACCTGCCCGAAGCTCTGTCCCCGGGCATCGGCGTCATGGATCGACACCGGGAAGACGATCCGGTCGACGTCGGCGGGCACGGTGGCGAGGCTCACCTTGATGCTCTCGTCGTCGCCCTCGCCCTCACCGGTGAGGTTGTCGCCGGTGTGCTCCACCGAACCGTCCGGGCTCGTGAGGTTGTTGTAGAAGACGAAGTGCTGGTCGGAGACGACCTTGCCCGAGGCGTTCAGCAGCAGCGCGGAAGCGTCCAGGTCGAAGTCGGCGCCGGTGGTGGTCCGTACGTCCCAGCCCAGCCCCACGAGCACAGCGCTCAGACCCGGAGCCTCCTTGCTCAGCGACACGTTGCCGCCTTTGGACAGGGAAACGCCCATCTTCATCCCTCCACAACACCGTCGGTTCGGGCCCGTGTCACGGACCCCGAACTGAAATCTACAACACTGTAGAAGTTTGCGGTGGGGGACGCGTGCACCGCTTTGCAGGATGTGACGCTCCCCGGCACGAGAGGCCGGACAGGAGGGAGACGTCACGTGGCGGAGCCGCATCCGCGCGGCCGGCGCCGGGCACAGGGCGCACTGGAGACGCAGGTGCTCCCGGCGCTGCACCAGGCCGAGGGGCCGGTGACGGCGACCCGGGTGCAGGACCGGCTGCCCGCCGACCTCGCCTACACCACCGTGATGACGGTGCCGGCCCGCCTGCTGACGAAGAACGCCGTCACCCGCAAGCGCGAGGGCCGGTTGTTCGTATGGATACCGTCCCCCGGTGAAGCCGGTCTCGCCGCGCTGAAGACGCGCCGGGTCCTGGACGGCGAGCAGGACCGCCGGGCGGTGCTGGCCGGCTTCATCACTTCGTGCCGGCTGGGCCGGACTCACCGGAGCCTTCCGGGGTGGAGTGATCAGCTGCCCCCTGGACGGCGGGGATCAGGTCTGCGAGCCGTGCGAGTTGGTCGCGCTGGGAGTGGAGGTCCAGGGCGGCGAGGCGGGCGACGATGTGCTGGGCACCGGCGGCGGCGTACCGTCCCAGGTGTTCAAGCACTTGGTCCGCGGAGCCGGTGACAACGGCCTGGATCTTTTCCAGCTCCTCCAGCGGCATTCCGTATGTGGCCCGCGCGTAGTCGTCCAGTACCCGACGGCCGCTCTCGATGTCGTCGTCGATCCGTACCGAGACGAACAGTGCGGGGATGATGTTCTCAGCCGCACGTCCGGCGTCGGCCGCCGCCTTGTGGACGTTGCGGAGGCCGGATGCGTAGTCGGCGGGGTCGGGCGGGTAGGGCAGCCATCCGTCGTACAGTCGGCCGGTGCGGGCCAGCGCCGCGGGTGTCGCGCCGCCCAGCCAGACAGGTGGGCCGCCGGCTCGGAACGGCCTTGTCGTGGGCGGGATGTCGTCGAACCGGAGGAGCTCGCCGTGGAAGGCGTCGGCGCCGTCCCACAGAGCCCGCCACAGCGCGACCGTCTCGTCCAGGCGGGCGAAGCGCCGTTCCCACGGCAGCTCGGACAGTGTGTAGAGGGGCCGCCCGAATCGGCCGGGGAAGCCGGCGCCGACGGTCACGGTGAGCCGGCCGCCGGACAGCAGGTCGATCGACGCGAGCGACTGCGCGGCCTGGATCGGCCGACGCAGGAACGGCAAGAGTGCAGCTGTGCCCAGCGTCACGGCCTCGGTCACCGGGGCGAGGGCTGCCAGCATCGTGAGCGCCTCGATGCGCGGGCTGATCAGGGAATCGTTGACGAAGAGCGAGGAGAAGCCCGAGCGTTCGGCGTACCGGCCGAAGGCAATGAGCTCGCTAGGGTCGTCGGCAGCGCCCCACTGGGCGGTTCCGGTCGGAAGCAGTACACCGATGTCCATGCCGGCAATGTTCACGACCGGTACGAGTGGCGACAATTCCCTGTGGGGAATGGCCTGGACCGTCCGCCGCCGCTACAACAGGCCCGTGGACTTCCCTAGTACGCTTCGTGAACGTCGTACCCGCGGCCATCTCAGCCAGCTCGACCTGGCGCTGCGAGCGGGCACCACCCAGCGCTACCTCAGCTTCATTGAATCCGGTAGGTCTGTCCCCGGCCGGAACATGGTCGTGCGCCTGGCCGAGGCACTGGAGCTGCCGCTGCGGGAGCGCAACGAGCTGTTGCTGGCCGCCGGGTACGCTCCCGCCTACCCCGAGAGCTCACTGGACGATCCGGTGCTGGCCTCGGTGCGCACGGCAATCGACCACATCCTTCGTGGGCACCTGCCGTATCCGGCACTAGTCGTGGACCGGGGCGGTGACCTGATCGCCGCGAACACCGCATTCGACCTGATCACCGAGGGTGCAGCCCCCGAGCTGGTGGGCCCGGGCACGAACATTTACCGCCTGGCACTGCATCCCGACGGCCTGGCCCCCCGTATCCGCAACCTCGCCGAATGGGCGCGCCACATCTTGGCACGCCTTGGCAACCTGGAGGAGTTGCGCGCCGAACTCACCGGGTACGTTCCCGAGCTGGAGCCGTCCGCCGGGCTACTGGGTTTCGCCGTTCCGCTCCGTCTGCGGTCCTCGTACGGTGAGCTGTGCCTGATGACGACCGTTACGACCTTCGCCACCGCCGTTGACGTGACGCTGGCCGAGCTGAAGCTGGAGGCGTTCCTGCCGGCCGACCCGGCGACGGCCGAGGCTCTCTCAGCAGCCGCCGGGACAGTGGCTTGCGCTGCCGCCGGTCAGGAGCCCGGAAACACGTAACCGGCCTTGACACGGCCGTTGCCGTCAAGTTTGGTCGAAGCCGAGTTCCGAGGCGGTCTCCCGTATCTCCGCAGGCGGGTGAAGGATGTGGGTGCCGCCCTCGGCCCAGAGTCGCGCGCCGGCCGCGCGGCGCTCTGTGGCGTCGGGCACCTTCCATTCGACAGCTCATGGGTGGAGACGGAGTACGGCGGAGGGTGACCTGCTCAATGCCAGCCGGACCGGCGGCTGGAGTCAACGCACAGAGTCTCCAGCAGAGCACCGTGTCCGGCTCGGCGCTCGTCAGCGGTTCATCGGCTTCCCCGGCGCTGCTTCATGGTGGCACAGGCGACGGCCGGCCCGATCTGGGTGAGGCCGGCCGTCGGCGAGGTACACAGGCCGGTTCAGCGCTGCAGAGTCAGGACGCCCGGCCGCCACGGCAGTTGGTCGTAGGGGCCGCTCGCGCTCGGGGACTTGCCCTGGTAGAGGAACTGCAGGTTGCAGGGGTCGATGGTCTTGGTCTGGTCGGGGTTGTTGCGGACCAGGTCACCGTGGCTGATGTCGTTGGTCCACGTGGCACCGCTGTTGGCCTGGCCCGCGAAGGGGTTGGACTCGGTGGCGGCCTGCGGGGTCCACGAACCGTTCAGGCTGGAGGCCGTGAACGAGCGGAAGAAGCGCTGCTCGTTCGCACCCCGCGCCTCGACGATCATCAAGTACTGGTTCTGGCCCTGGACCTTGTACACCTCCGGTGCCTCGAACAGGTTCTTCACCGTGTCGCTCATGACCGTCGTGTACGACGAGCCGAAGTTGCCCGGGAAGTTCCCGATCGGCATGCTCGCCCGGTAGATCTTGCCGTTGTCACCGGCGAAGAACAGATACATGTTCTGGTCGTCCCCGATCAGGGTCTGGTCGATGGGGGCGGCACCGGAGATGCTGCCGGTGAACAGGGGCTGCGGTGCGGACCAGCCGTTGGGGTTGGTGGGGTCACTCGACGTGCGGTAGATGAACGGCCACTGACCCCACTGGTACGCCAGCACCCAGATGTTCTTTGGCGCGAAGTAGAACAGCGTGGGCGCCACCGTGGCCTGGCTCATGCCGGTCTGGCGGGCCGACGCCATGTCGGACCAGTTCGTGAAGGGACTGAACGCCATCGAGCCGTAGGCGGATCCCGACACGTTCGACGCGTAGACCAGGTGCTTGCCGTTGTACGTCACGTTGGTGAAGTCCTTCAGCGAGACCCACCCGTTCGCCGGCTGCGCCAGCGCACCCGTCGACGTCCACCGGTACGTCGACGGCAGAGAACACGTGCCGTCCCCCGGCGAGGTCGTCCCGGACAGGCCGGTCCACTTCTGGTTGCTGCCCCCGTTGCACGTCCAGATCTGCGCCGCTGTGCCGTTGGCCGTACCGGAGCCCGTGACCTCCAGGCACAGGCCTGACTCCACGCCGACGACCGTGCCGTCCGAGTTCACCCGCCACTGCTGGTTCGCACCGCCGGAACAGGTCCAGATCTGCACCCGGGTACCGGCCGTGGTGGCGTGGCCCGGAACATCCAGGCACTTGTTGCCGTACACGGTGAGCTGGTTGCTGTCCGTCAACGTCCACTGCTGGTTGGTCCCGCCCCAGCAGTCATAGATCTGCAGATACGTGCCGTCGGTCTGGCCGGCGCCCGGCACATCGAGACACCGGCCGGAACCAACACCGCGCAAGGCGCCGCTGGAAGCCGCCTGAGCCGGGGCGGCGACGAGCATCGCCGCCAACGCGGCCAGGGCCGCAACCACGGCGCCGAGCACCACTGACGGATGCCTGCGGCTGGAACTTCGTCTACGCATGCACACTCCCTAGACCCTGAGTAGGCGGTTCCGGTCGGCCTCGTCAGAGGCTGACCGGACTGTCGGCGTGGTGCGGTGTGCAGCTGGCCGCGCGCACCACGGCGGACTGGAATAGTTGATGAGTCCATGACATATGCAGCCGTGACATGCATCTGTTGCATACACATGCGGCACGGCCCTTGCGATGTCCGACTCCAGGCGGCGCTGCCGGACATGGCCCCACTGCGCGATGGAGCGGCCCGAAGTGTTCGTCATGTCGAACAAAGGTCGAACCATCGAGCAACCTGATGATAGAGAACCGGTGAACGCCGTCAATACCTCTCGCATGTATCGCCTCGAACGCCGAAACATTCGCACCACCACGCGTCGCCCAGCGCACGCCATACCGTCAAATGGCTGGCTCGTAAGCGTCTTGACCCCGGACGGAAGCGATGTGCGGACGGGGCGGACACTCGGGCGACCCTGCCTTAAACGCCCCTGACGACGAAATCCGCACGCCGCAGATGCCGGCACCGAGGGTCGCCGTCCACTAACCGGCTGACCGAAAGTTTCGTCCACCAGTCGGAAATTTCTGCGACCGGGAGTATTGACGATCCACGGCCACGCCTCAATCATCCCTGTCTGAGGAACCGGGCCTTGTTCGAGATTCCGGGCTGTATCGGCCTGGGCGATCCATGCTGCACGCAGATCAGCGACCAACTGCACGGCAGACCCGCGCACCACATCACCTGCGCCACCCCCGTTCCGTTCCGGTGAGGTCCGCACCAGCGCACCCTGGCTCTCTTCCCGCAGTTGGAGAGGCCTGCGACGCGTGTGACGGTCCCCCGGCTGAGCCGCGCTGGAGTACCCCATGCCTGTGTCGAGACGTGGAACAAGCCCGCCGCCCGCGGTACGTCGTACGTCGCTCGACGGCCGACCGGGGGCGGCGCCCGTGCCGTTGGCGTCATCCCGGTCCCCGTGACCGCGGTGTCCGGTGATTCCGTCCTGCCCGGGCTCCGTCCGTCTGCCGGACGGAGCCGGGCGACGCAATCCCGTGCGCTTCAGTCGATCAGCCATTTCTACCTCGGAGGCACAGTCATGGGCTCGTATGCCCTTCCCAGATCCCTTACCCGCCGGAAGATCCGCAGCCTGCTGCTGGCGCTGGTCGTCGGCGTCCTCGGTGCGGTCACCGCCCTGGCCGCACCGCCGACCGCACACGCCGCCGAGAACACGCTCGGCGCCGCGGCGGCTCAGAGCGGCCGCTACTTCGGCACTGCCATCGCCTCGGGCAGGCTGGGCGACTCGGTCTACACGACCATCGCGAACCGTGAATTCAACATGGTGACGCCCGAGAACGAGATGAAGATCGACGCCACCGAGCCGCAGCGGGGCCAGTTCAACTTCACCGCCGGCGACCGCGTCTACAACTGGGCCGTGCAGAACGGCAAGAAGGTGCGCGGCCACACGCTCGCCTGGCACTCCCAGCAGCCCGGCTGGATGCAAAGCCTCAGCGGGAGCTCACTGCGCCAGGCGATGATCGACCACATCAACGGCGTGATGGCCCACTACAAGGGCAAGATCGCTCAATGGGACGTCGTCAACGAGGCCTTCGCGGACGACGGTTCGGGCGGCCGCCGGGACTCCAACCTCCAGCGCACCGGCAACGACTGGATCGAGGTCGCCTTCCGCACCGCGCGCGCCGCCGACCCGGCGGCCAAGCTCTGCTACAACGACTACAACATCGAGAACTGGACCTGGGCCAAGACCCAGGGCGTGTACAACATGGTCCGCGACTTCAAGCAGCGCGGCGTGCCGATCGACTGCGTCGGGTTCCAGTCGCACTTCAACAGCGGCAGCCCCTACAACAGCAACTTCCGCACCACACTGCAGAACTTCGCCGCTCTCGGCGTCGACGTGGCCATCACCGAGCTCGACATCCAGGGCGCCTCGTCCACGACCTACGCCAACGTGACCAACGACTGTCTGGCCGTCCCGCGCTGCCTCGGCATCACCGTCTGGGGCGTGCGCGACAGCGACTCCTGGCGCTCGGGGGACACACCGCTGCTGTTCAACGGCGACGGCAGCAAGAAGCCCGCCTACACCGCGGTCCTCAACGCGCTCAACGGCGGCTCCACCACCACGCCTCCCCCCACGGGAGGCGGACAGATCAAGGGCGTCGGCTCGGGACGCTGCCTGGACGTGCCCAACGCCAGTACCACCGACGGCACCCAGGTCCAGCTGTGGGACTGCAACAGCGCCACCAACCAGCAGTGGACGCTCACCGACGCCGGTGAACTCAGGGTCTACGGCAACAAGTGCCTGGACGCCGCCGGTACGGGCAACGGCACCAAGGTGCAGATCTACAGCTGCTGGGGCGGCGACAACCAGAAGTGGCGCCTCAACTCCGACGGTTCCATCGTCGGCGTCCAGTCCGGACTCTGTCTCGACGCCGTCGGAGCCGGCACCGCCAACGGCACCCTGGTCCAGCTCTACTCCTGCTCGAACGGCAACAACCAACACTGGACCCGCACCTGAGGGGAGCCTGCCACAAACGGGGGGTGAAGCCGTGACAGCCCACGGTGCGGCTTCTCCCGCCCCTCCGCAAGGACATCGTTTACGTGAAAGCTGGCGATTGCCAATGGGCTGAGCCGAAGTTCAGGAGTTGTCACCGGCATCGCCGGATGCGCTGGCGGAGTGGGCCGGCCGAGGCAGTCTGGTTCTCACCGATCAGGCATCCCACTTGTCACACGCGCTCATTCGGCAGAGCTTCTGTCACCAGTGCCAAAGGATCGGAGCTCCTGGGCACCCCGGCTGTGCCCTGCTCAGGGCTGAGCCCTTCCACAGCGAGGCGGAAGAGGCGGTCGGCCTGGGTATCGGGGGCCTTGTGATGCTCGGTGGCCAGGGCGATGCCGACGGCGAGGGTCAGCAGGTCGTGAAAGGTGACGTGCGGTGCAACCGCCTTGTCGCGGATGGCCCGCTGGAGCAGAGGAGTTCCGGCCGCTTCGATTCTGCTGCCACAGCTGTTCGGGGAGGGTTTTTCGGTGGGGGGCTCGTAGCTGAGGACATGGGCGAATCCGCGGGCTGAGACGGCGTAGAGGACCAAGGCGTGGAGCCACTCCAGGAGCGCGGTGCGGCTGTCCTCGGTCGCACTCAGCCGGCGGGCGCGCTCGCACAGGCCCTCGATGCGTTCCTGGAAGACGGCTTCGAGCAGGGCCCGACGGGAGGGGAAGTGACGGCGCACGGTCGCCGAGCCGACGCCTGCGGTGCGGGCGATCTGCTCCTGGGATGCCTCGGCACCGTGCGCGGCGACCTCGGCTTCGGCGACGGCGAGGATGCGCTGGTAGTTGCGTCGGGCGTCCGAGCGCTGACCGGTCATGATCTCCTCATTGCTAAGCGGCGGGCCCCGCCATATCTTAGCGCCAAGCAAAACGGCGGGCCCCGCCGTTTTGTCTCTCCGGCCCGCGAGGAGCAGCAACCATGCCCAGCAGCAGCGATATCGTCCTGGTCACCGGCGCCACCGGCCAGCAAGGCGGGGCCACGGCTCGCGCGCTTCTGGCCGCCAAGGTGCCCGTACGTGCGCTCGTACGCGATCCGTGGTCGAAGCCCGCCCGAGCGATCGAGGCGCTGGGCGCCGAACTAGTGCGGGCGGATCTTTCCGACCGGGCCTCCCTCGGCCCGGCGGTCGAGGGGGTCCGCGCGGTGTTCTCGGTGCAGATGCCGCCCATGACCGAGACCAGCGTGGACTTCGCGAGCGAACTCACCCAGGCCACCAACCTGGTGGACGCGGCGAAGGCCGCAGGAGTACGGCAGTTCGTACAGTCCTCGACCAGTGGAGTCGGTGATCACACCCGGGTCGCCGGCTGGGCCGAGGGCCGCTGGGCAGCGATGGCGGACTACTTCCACACCAAGCAGGCGATCATAGAGGCGGTGCGTGGCGCGGGTTTTGCCCGCTGGACGGTGATCAAACCCGCCTTCTTCATGGAGAACCTGCCTCTGCTGGCGCCCAAGGGTCCCCGCGGCGGACTGCTGACAGTACTGAAGCCGGACACCGAACTGGCGCTGGTGGCCGTACGGGACATCGGCACGGCCGCGGCGCGCGCCCTGCGAGATCCCGACCGGCTTCACCAGGTGGAACTGGAACTGGCCGGTGACCTGCGCACGATGGAGCAGATCGCGCAGACCTTGTCCGCCGCCTGGCGCGTGCCCGTGACCGCGCCTTCCATGACCGTGGAAGAGGCCCTCGCCGCGGGGATGCCGAAGTGGGGAGCCGGACACGAGTGGAACAACGCGGTCCTCCAGCCCGCCCGGCCCGAGTTCGCCCGGGAGCTGGGCATCCCGCTCACCACCTTCGCCGAGTGGGCGGACGAGCAGTCGACACCTGTGTCCGGCTGAAGGATGTTGCACAAGGCTGGGTGTGGGCAGCTCACAGCGGGTGGGCGAAGGACAGCTTCGGGTCGACGCCGGGGACGAGGTCGGGGTCGGTCTTGGTCAGCAGACGCAGAGTGCAGGGCAGTTCGGGCGAAGCGGCGGGCGTCGGAGACCAGGTTGAAGTAGACCAGCACCTTCTTCAGGCCGTGCTCGGTCACGGCGTGTAGGACGGAAAGTGCAGGTCGGTGGTGCGCAGCGCTGCGCCGGAGAAGCCTCCGTGGTCAGCGTCATCACCGTCATGTAGAGGGCGCCGGGCACCGAGAAACCGAACAGCGCATACCCGCCGACACCGCATGCGAGCAGCGCCAGGAGGGCGAACGCCGCCGTGAGCACCCGCCGGCCTGTGCGTGGCGGCCACACAGCACCTCCTGACCCTCGCCATCGTCTTCAGTGTTCTCGCCGGGCCCAGGGGGGCAAGCACGGAACGGCCCCGGACCGGCCGGATGGCGCGGGGCGCGTCGAGACCGGGCGGGCGCGGGCCATGGAGTGTGCGGTGGATGTACGCCGCGCGGGCGGTTGCGCGGCGCTCGGCCGGCCGGCGGGGTCAGTGCAGGATGCTGACGGCCCGCGCGATCACCAGGAGCGAGGTCAGCAGAGCGGAGATGCTCTGCACGCTCATCAGGGCTTTGGCGCGGGTCGACAGCGGCATGGTGTCGGTCGGGCTGAAGGCGGTGGAGTTGGTGGTGGACACGTACAGGTAGTCCATCAGTGTGGGGACCCAGTCCGAGGTGACGCTGGCTCCGTCGGCGACTTCCTGGACGGCGTCGTCGTTCTCGTCCTGGGAGAAACGGAAGTCGGCAAGCGGCAGGGCCGAGCGGGGTGCCTGGGTGCGGCTGACCGGGCCACCCCGGTCCAGCTCCCAGTAGGCCAGCCCGAAGACGATGATGTTGGTGAGCCAAACCTGTAGCGCGGCCACCAGCAGGGACCGGCCGTCCTTCACCCCGGCGTAGAGCAGTTCGTGGATCAGGATGACCAGCGCCACGAGATTGCTGACCACGATGACGCCCACGAGTGTCAGCGACAGCACGCGGAACGTCTTCGTCTGCCGGGTCAGCCGTTTGGGGTTGATCGCGATGAGCGGGATGAGCAGCAGGCACTCAAGGGCGGGCAGGACGTACCGGGGAGCGATCAGCAGCCGTTGCGGCAGCAGCAGGTACAGGGCGATCGCGGCGAGGGTAGCGATCACCGCCGGGAGCCGTGCCTCTCCCCTGCGCTCATGCCTGGGATGCCGGGTGCTCGCCTGTGCCCTCGTACGTGCCATACCTCGTGGCCTTCCGATCGTTCCCGCACGGATCTTGCCACGGCGCCTGAGCATTCCTCGGTGCCGGGCGCCGCGCACCCCCAGCAGGTACCCCCGAACAGACGGCTCGTGCGTGGGACTCCGGAGGCCCGGGAGGTGAGGAAGCGGGGGCCCGGTGATGCCGGCCGGAGTGTCCCGACTGAACGTTAGGGCCCGTCAGCTCCTGCGGCAGCTCGCGGACCAGATCCCCGGTGATCTCGATCTCAGAGGTCGGTCATGCGAAGGCAAGCGGTCGACCTGGAGGCGGATCAGCGTGCCCTCGCTGACGGGAGTTCGCCGGTGTGGTCAATCCACGCGCAGCGGGTGGTCAGGCGGGGTGAATACGGTCCCAAGCCAGACGGAGGCCGCTCCAGCGTCCGGCGAACACCCAGGTGAGCGGCCTAGTGTCCTGAGTCGTTAGTTCGCTTGCGGTTGTGGAGTGGGGCGGCGCCTGGTCCGAAGCCGTTGCCGCTGGAGTCGTCCGGTCACGAACACCGTTTGATGCGGGGCTGGTTGCGCAAGCAGACCGCCTCTCAGGCGCTGGCCCCGGCGGGTCCACGCGCTCCTACGGCCCCTCAGCCTCGATCAGCGATGATCTCTGAGAGCACGCGTCGCGCGTTACGGGCGTCAGCGCCGTCCTCGCTCAGGCTGTTGGCGCACGAGGCGAGCGTCTTCCACAGCGCCCAGCCGCGTCCGTGGCGCCCACGTCGCATCGTCGACGCCGAGCCGCTTCCGGAACTAGCCGCGGCCGTCGGCCGAGCGCCCCGGAAGCGTGGCGCTTCCGCGAGCGCTTCCCTCCGGACAGCATCAGGCAGCAGACTCACCCTCACGGCCTTCGTCATGGTCACGTGCACCTTGGTCGGAGCACAGGATCAGACGAAGGCGGCCCCCACGTCCGGCGATTCCCCTCGCGGGCGAATCCGTTCGAGACGTCATTCGAGACCGTGGCACCATGTACCGCATGACGACGAACCGAAAGGTCCATGCCGCGTAGACGGCCAGGACAGATCCGTGCCGGCGCCCCCGGCAGCCACCGGACCACAGGCGCAGCGCCTGCCGTCGACGGCCTGTCCCCACGTGCGTTGTCCGAGGTCATCCATCTCGAGCGCACCCGCAACTATCTGCAGCCTGGCGATGTCAGCGCGGCTGTGGGTCTGTGGAAGGACTACGTCCATCAGCCCGAGCGGGATCTGTGGCACGACTACGAGTGGGGCAACGTGCACTGGTACTGCTGCGGCGACCCCTTCGAAGCCCGAGCCCTCCTCGACACCGTGATGCAAGCCATGTCGCCACGAAGCGCCCGCGAACTTCGAAAGATCGTCAGCCGGTCAGACGCCGTCTGGAATCGTCCGTCTCCGCCCTATGACGTGGCCGGAAGATCAAGAACAAGCTGAGAAACCTGGCCGGCGGTGTGCTCCGCCTCGCGGGGCGGGGCGACATCGCCGAGGGGCTGCGCCATCACGGACGGGACAGGGGCCGGCCGCCGGCAGCCCGCGGACTCACGTGATCATTCCCGGCCGATCTCGAGAACGGCGGAGCCCTGCCCCCCCGGGGCGGCCCGGACCACCTGCGCCTGCCCGACAGCAAGCGCCTCGGCGTCGCTCAGGCGCACGAGCTCCTCCATGAAACACCTCTTCTCAATGGCGAACATGTGACAAACATTGCCGCTACATCAATGAGCCCGGCGCATCATTGCGCCGACATTTCGGCAATGTGTTTTAGTGAATCATCAGCAAAATCCGCCCCCCCGGGACGGCATCCCCATGGTTAACATGGGGGCACAACTTGAACACGAGGGGGATATGTGTGAGCAGGAAGAAACACCCTTCTTTCCGATCCGTACTGGCCGCCGAGGGAATAGCGCGGGTGGCCGGAGCGCATGACGCGCTGGGAGCCGTTCTGGCCCAAGAGGCCGGCTTCCAGGCGGTGTGGTCGTCGAGTTTCGAGGTGTCGGCGGCCCGTTGCTTACCGGATGCCAGCATCCTGACCGCGACGGAGTACCTGGAAGCCGCCGTGCACATGCAGAAGGCACTGCAGATCCCGGTCGTGGCGGACTGCGACACCGGGTACGGCGGCAACATGAACGTGGCGCACACGGTGCGCGAGTTCGAGGACGCGGGGATCACCGCGATCTGCATCGAGGACAAGCTCTTCCCGAAGATGAACAGCTTCGTCGGCGAGGGCCAGGAGCTCCTCGACACCGCACAGTTCGCCAAGAAGGTCGCGACGGCGAAGAGCGCCCAGTCGACGGACGACTTCTTCCTCATCGCCCGCACCGAGGCCCTGATCGCCGGGCTGGGCGTCGAGGCGGCACTGGACCGCTGCCACGCCTACGCCGACGCGGGCGCGGACGCCGTACTCGTCCACTCCAAGCAGAAGACCAAGGGCCAGGTGCTCGACTTCCTGGCCGCCTGGCAGGGCCGGCTGCCCGTCGTGGTGGTGCCCACGACCTACCCGGACTGGCACATCGACGACGCGACGGCGGCCGGCGTGTCCGTGGTGATATACGCCAACCAGGGCCTGCGGGCGACCGTCTCCTCCCTGCGGGACACTTTCCGTTCGATATACCGAAACGGCGAAACGACCGCCCTTGAGGACACCATCGCCTCGGTCGGTGACATTTTCGCGCTACAGAGACTGGCCGACTGGCAGAAACTCGACGCGTAGGGGTCACCATGTCAGAGATTCACTCCGAAAAACCTGACAACGGCAATTCGGACGCATTATTCGAGGGCATTCTGCCGTTCGTTCCGCTGCCCTTGGTCGTCGAATTGTTCGACATCGCCGTCACTGCGTACGGCGGTGAAACCGCGATTCTCTCGCCGTCCGGTGACCTTTCCTACCGTGAACTCGCCGACCGTGTCTCCGGTCTGGCCGACGCGCTGGCCGGCCACGGTGTACGTCCCGGTGACGTGATCGCGGTGGAGCAGTCCCCGCGTCCGGCGTCGATCGCCGCGCTCCTCGCGGTGCTCCGCCTCGGCGGTGTCGTCCTCCCCCTCGATCCGGTGCTGCCGCCCACCCGGCGCACGGCGGTGCTGGCGGCGGGCCGCGCGACCGGGCTGATCGGGGCGGACGAGTCGTACGACCGGCTGCCGGAACGCGTGCCGCTCGAAGACCCGCCCGCCGACGCGGCGTACATCTGTTTCACCTCGGGCAGTACCGGCGAGCCGAAGGGCATCCTCGGCCGCGGCGCCGGTCTGGCGCACTTCGTCACCTGGCAGCGCGACACGTTCGAGGTCGGCCCGGGTGACCGGGTCGGGCAACTGACCAGCTGGGCGTTCGACGTGGCGCTCCGGGACGTCTTCTTGCCTCTGGTCTCCGGCGCCGCGCTGTGCCTGCCCGAGTCGCGCTCGGTCGACGCGGACCGGGTACTCGGGTTCCTCTCCCGGCGCAGGGTCACCGTCCTGCACACCGTGCCCTCACTCGCCCGCCGCTGGCTCGCCGGCCGGGCCCCCGTCCCGCTGCCGGATCTGCGGCTGACCTTCTTCGCCGGCGAACAGCTCCACGGCGAGCTGGTGCGCGACTGGCGCGGGCGGATCGCCCCCCGCGCCCGCGCGGTCAACCTGTACGGGCCGAGCGAGACGACCCTGGCCAAGTTCTGGTACGAGGTCCCCGAACCACCGTCGCCGGGACCGCAGCCAGTGGGCAGCCCCCTGCCCGGCACGCAGGCCGCGTCGGCCGACGGTGGCGAGGTGGTCATCCGCACGCCCTACCGGTCGTACGGCTATCTGTCCGGACCGGACGCGTTCCGGCCCGGACCCGGCGGTCCCGACGATCTGCTGTACCCGACGGGTGACCTGGGCAGCTTCGACGCGAGCGGGGTGCTGCACCTGCTGGGCCGGATCGACGACCAGGTCAAGGTGCGCGGCGTGCGGCTGGCGCTGCGGGCGGTGGAACGCGCCCTGGAGTCCGTGCCGGGCGTGGTCCAGGCGGGGGTCGTGGACGTCCGGGACGAGCGTGGGGAGGTGACGCTGGTCGGACACGTGCACGTGCGGACGTCCTCCGTCACCCGCGACTCCCTGCGCCGGGCCGTGACCGATCAGCTGTCGGCCGCTGCCGTACCGGCGGTGCTGCATCTGGGGCGCGAGGCCCTGCCGTTGCTGCCCAGCGGAAAGCTCGACCGGTCGCAGCTGCGGGCACTGGCCGGTACACCCGTGGCGGCCGCCCCGGCGTCGGCTCCCCCCGCCTCAGCCGCCTCCATCACCGAGGTCTGCGAACAAGTCCTCGGCGTCTCCCCCCTGTCCCCCGACGACAACCTCTTCGACCAGGGCGCCGACTCGCTGTTCGCCCTGGAGATCGCCGCCCGGCTGGAGGACGTCCTGGGCACCCCGGTCCCCCTGGGTCTGCTCTTCGAGGCGCCCACGATCGCCGAGATCGGGGCGCTGCTGACAGCACCCGTCGGGGCCGGGCCGACGAAGGCGGCGCCATGACCGCGCGCACCGTCCCCGCCGCCTGGAACCACCGGCACCGGCTGCTCCAGAGCGCCGCGGAAGCCCGCCGCGGGGTGTTCAACCCCCACCATTCGGTACGGGCGTTCAAGGTGAGCGGCCCGCTCGACCTCGCCGCGCTGGACCGTGCCTGGGCGGCCCTCCAACGGCGCCACCCCGTCCTGCTCAGCTCCTTCGGTCCGGGTCACGACCGGGGCGCCGAGCAGTGGCGCACCGGCGGCGCCGAGCCGGTCGGCCTGGTGCGGCTCGCCGCCCCCACACAGAGCACCGTCACGGAGAACACTGAGCACACGGAGAACACTGAGCACGCGGAGAACACTGAGCACAATGAGAACACCCTGACTGAGGGCACCCCCTCCGAGGACATCCTCGAGAAGGCCGCCGCCGCGCCCTTCGACATCGCCGACGGTCCACTGGCACGTCTGCTCGTCGTCACCGGCCGACAGCCTCTCGTGGCGCTCGTCGTGGAGCACCTCGTCACCGACGGCTGGTCCGGGACCGTACTCCTGCGGGATCTGCGGTCGCTCTACGCGGCCGAGGTGGGGGCGCCGTACACGGAACTGCCTGTGATCCAGCAGGACTTCGTGGAGTTCACCGCGCGCCAGAACGCCTATCTGGAGTCCGAGGCCGGGTTGCGGCTGAGGCGGCGGCTGGCCGGGGGCGAGCCCGTGCCGGACACGCCGCTCAAGGGGTTCACTGGCCGTACTCCCGTCCGGCACGAGCGGATCCGCCGGCTCGACCGCACGTGGGAGGCCGCCGACTACGACCGGCTGCTGCCGGTGGCGCGGGCGACCCGGACGACCCGGCTCAACCTGGTGCTCTCGGCGGTGCATTCGGCGCTCGCCGACCTCTCCGGGCGGCGGACGGTCGCGACTACCATGACGGTCGCCAACCGGGCGCATCCGTCGGTGCGGCACAGCGTCGGATGGTTCGCGAGCAAGGTCGTCGTGGCGAGCGAACCCTACGCCGGGGCCGATCCGGCGGCCCGTCTGGAGGCACTCCGGGCCGCCGTGGCCACAGGACTGGAGGCGAGCCGGGTGCCGTGGCCGACGCAGATCCACGACCACCGGCCCGAACTGTTCGGCACACAGGCGACCACGCCCTTCCTGTCGTTCAACGCGCAGCCCGAACGGATGCGGGAGGATGGCGACTTCGGCGACCTGTTCGCCGGGGCGCGGGCCGAGCCGGTCACTGTCCGGCTCGGCTGGCAGGACGCGGCCCTGGCCACGCAGTGGCAGGAACGCGGCCCGGGCGGGCTGCGGTTGGCGGTCGACTACAAGACGGACTGGTACTCCGAGACGGATGTCGCCGCCCTGTGGGACGCGGTCACCGGCCATCTGGAACGGCTGGCCGTACCCGCGGGAAAGGCGGGCCCGGCATGAGCACCGGCACCGAACGGCCCGTCCAGGCGGCCCGTGACGTCCCCGCCGGGCTGCGCTACTCGGTCGGCACCGGCGTCTTCCTGCTCTCCCTCAACTCGTCGATGATCGCCGTGGCGCTGCCCGTCATCGGCGCCGAGTTCGGCACCGGCACGGGCCTGTCCTGGCTGGTCTCGGGGCTCTACGTGGCCACGTCGGTCGGCGCCCCCACGGCCGGCCGGCTGACCGATCTGTACGGTCCCCGGCGGGTCTACCTCGGCGGTCTGCTGCTGGTGGTGCTCGGCTCGGTGATGGGCGTACTCGCGCCGGGGCTCGGCACCCTGACGGCGAGCCGGGTGGTGATCGGTCTCGGCGGCTCGGCGCAGTACCCGGCCGCCGTGGCCGTCATCCGGGGCCACTCCGCCACCACCGGGAGTACCCCGACCAAGGCGCTGGCGACCCTGTCCATGGTGGGCCAGAGCGCCGTGGCCTTCGGTCCGCCGGCCGGCGGGCTGCTCGTCAGCGGATTCGGCTGGCAGGCGATCTTTCTGGTGAACGTGCCGCTCGCGGTGGCGGCCTGGCTGTGGGTGCGGAACACCGTGCCCGCGGATCCGCCGGCGTCCCCGGACCGTCCGGGGCTGCTGCGCACGATCGATCTGCCGGGGCTGCTGACCTTCGTCGGCGCGGTCGTCGCCGTCATGGTCTTCCTGCTCTCCTTCGACTCGGGACCCGCCCTGTGGCTGCTCCCCGTCGCCGCCGTGCTCCTCGCCGCCCATGTCGGGTGGGAGCTGAGAGCGGACTCCCCGTTCGTCGACGTACGGCTTCTCGTGCGCAATCGGGCACTCAGCTTCACCTACGCCCGGACACTGGTCACGTACACCGCCTTCTACCTGGTCTTCTACGGTTTCCCGCAGTGGCTCCAGGACAGCAGGGGCCTGTCCCCCGCGGCCGCCGGTCTGGTGGTGTTCCCGGTCGCCGCCCTGGGCTTCGTCAGTACCGGCGTCGGGGCCCGGCTGCAGACGCGGTACGGAGTGCTGGTGCCGCTGCTGATCGGCAACTCGGCGCTCGCAGCCGTCGGTCTGCTGCTGTGGACGGCCGTCGGCACCGGTACGCCGGTGTGGGCGCTGCTCGTGGTCGCCGCCCTGCTCGGGCTGCCCAACGGGTTCAACAGCATCGGCAACCAGTCGGCGATGCTCGCCGCCGCCGAGGCCGACCGGATCGGCATCGCCTCGGGGCTGTACCGCACCTGTCAGTACGTGGCGGCCGCTCTGGCCGCGGTCCTGCTGGCCTTGCTGACGTCGAGGTCGGGCGCGGACGGTGTGGTGCGCCCGCTGGGTCTCGCGGTGCTGGCCTGTGGCGCGGTCCTGGTGCTGACGGCCGCGTTCAGCCGGGCGCTGCGCCGCCGTTAGGACACCTCCCTCTCCGGTTTTCCGGGTCACTCGCATCACTCGCATGCTTTGGAGGCACCCTCATGTCTGTTTCCGTCTCACCTGCCGACCGGCTCGTCCTGCTCAACCCGGGCCCGGTGAACGTCCACGAGGAGGTCCGGGAGGCCATCGCCGCACCCGACAGCTGCCACCGCGAGCCGGAAGCGGCCGCGCTGATCAACCGGGTGCGCCAGAAGGCGGCCCGGATCGGCGGCGGTGACGAGGAGTACACCTCGGTGCTGCTGGCCGGCTCCGGCACGGCCGCGCTGGAGGCGGTGTTCTCCTCCGTGGTCCCGGCCGACGGCCGCATCCTGATCCTCGACAACGGTCACTACGGCGAGCGCCTGTACCGCATCGTCAGCGTGCACGAAGTCCCGCACCGGCGGCTCGAGTTCGGCTGGACGAACCCGATCGACCCGGCCGAGGTCGACCGGGTGCTCGCCGAGGACCCGTCGATCACCCATGTCGGCCTGGTCCACCATGAGACCAGCACCGGCCAGATCAATCCGCTGCGCGAGATCGGCGAGGTCGTCGCCCGCCACGGCCGGCAGCTCGCGGTGGACGCCATCAGCAGCCTGGGCTCGGAGCGCCTCGACGTCCGCGCCGACCACATCGACTGGCTGGTCGGCACCGCCAACAAGAACCTGGAGGGCCTGCCCGGGGTCAGCTTCGTCGTCGCCCCCCGGCACCGGCTCGATGCCCTGGAGAACGTTCCCGCCCGCACCTTCTACCTCGACCTGTACGGCCACTACATCTCCCAGGACCGCAAGAACGCTCCCCTGTTCACCCCCGCACTGCAGGTCATCACCTCCTTCGAGAAGGCCCTCGACCTCGCCCTCACCGAGGGCACGGCGGCCCGCGGCGCCCGCTACCGCGCCCTCGCCGAACGCGTCCGCGCCGGCCTCACGGAACGAGGCGCCCGCTTCCTCCTCCCGCCCGGGCACCGGGCGAACTCGGTGACCAACGTCCACCTCCCGGAGGGCATCACCTACGACGAACTGCACGACGGCCTCAAGGCCGAGGGCTATGTCGTCTACTCCACGCAGGAGCAGCTCGCGGGCGTCTTCCGGGTCGCCAACATGGGCCAGTTGACCGAGGCCGACATCGACGGGTTCCTCGCCGCCTTCGACCGGGTGGTCGCCAAGCTGACGGAGGTGGCCGCGTGACCGCCGCCGCGCCCGTCGGGCTGCGAGTGAGCCTGGCCCTGGTCGGGGGCGGACCGAGCAGCACCTATGTGCTCGACCGACTGGCGGCCACCGCGTTGGCGGCCGAGGGGCCGCTGGCCCTCGACGTCCATGTCTTCGACCGCTCGGGGCAGTTCGGGGCCGGGCAGGTGCACAGCCCGGACCAGCCGTTCACCAGCTTCCTCAACCGGATCGTGGGCCAGGTGGCGTTCGCCGCCGACGAGTCCGTGGCGGACGCGGGCCCACTGCTGGATTCGGCCGACCGGCCCACGCTCCTTCAGTGGTGCCGGGCCCGGTTCCTGGAGACCGGCGATCCGGTGTACGACCTGTCGGCGGAGGACTGGCCCAAGCGGTACGTCCACGGCGAGGCGCTGCGCGACCGGTTCAACCGGTTCGTGACGCTGCTGCGCGGGCGCCCCGGCGTACGGGTGCTGCTGCACCGGGCCGAGGTGACGGACCTGGTGGAACGGGCGGACGGCCGGCTCGAACTGGTGGCCCCGGCCGTGACCGGCGACCCGGTCGTCGCCGACCACGTCCTGATGCTGACCGGCCACTCCTCCAACGACCCGCTGGCCTCCGCCGCCCGCCGCTCCTGGACCCGCTTCGCCGCCCGGCACACGGCCGCCTTCGTGCCCTCCGCCTACCCCCTGGAGAACGCCTTCGGCCCCGGGGTCGCGGGCCCCGGCACGACGGTCGGCTGCCTGGGCATGGGCCTCACGGCGATCGACATCGTCCTGCACCTCACCGAGGGCCGCGGCGGCCGTTTCACCCCCCGCCCCGACGGAGGCCTGGAGTATGCGCCGTCCGGCGCGGAACCCGCGTCCATCGCCGTCTTCAGCCGCTCCGGCCTGTTCACCTTCGCCCGCCCCTACAACGCCAAGGAGGCCGACCCCGAACGACTCGAACACCGGGGGGTGTTCCTCACCGAGGAGGCCGTCGAACGGCTGCGCGTCCCGGCGGGCCGCCCGGTCCGGGTGAGCGGCCGTACCCGGCGCCAGCTCGACTTCCGCGCCCATCTGCTGCCGCTGGTCGTGCTGGAGATGGCACACCTCTACTACACGACCCTCTTCGGCGCGGAGTACGGCCGCCACCTCGCGGACGCCGTGAGGCCGCAGTACGAGTCCTTCCTCACCGACGGCGGTGCCGGCGCGGAATCCGAGGCGGCGATACGGCGGCTGCTGGCGCCCCTGGAGCGACGCGTGGACGCCACGGCGGCCGAAGTCGACGAGGTCCTGGCGGGCGCCAGTGCACCCGGGACCCCGGACGGGGACGTGCCGTGGTCGGCGCGCGCGGTGCTGCCCCGGTACCTGCGGGTGGTCTTCGGCCAGGAGCGCGGCGCGGCCCTCGCGGAGCTCCTCGACGGTGACCTGGCCCGGTTCGCCGCGGCGGTCGCGGCGGCCGAGTCGCCGTACCGCCACGGCCGTACGGCAGCGGAGAACCGGTTCTCCTGGGAGCGCACCATCGAACCGCTGCCCCGCGGCGCGTACACCACGCCCGAGGCCTACCGGGACGCGCTGCTGGACTTCTTCGACCTGGACCACCGCTGGGCCGCCCAGAACAATCTGTGGAACCCGGCCAAGGCGGCCGCCGACGGCGTCTGGCGCGATCTGCGGGACGTCCTCGCGGCGGCCCTGGACTTCGGCGGGCTGCACGCCTCCTCGCACCGGGACTTCCTCGACGTCTTCATGCGCCACCACAACCGGCTGTGCAACGGGGCCGCGCTGGAGGTCATGGAGAAGATCCGGGCCCTGGTCCGGCAGGGGCTGGTCGACGTGTCGGCCGGTCCGGACGCCGAGGTGTACGGCGACGAGGAGTCAGGACGGTTCCGGGTACGGGGGCCGGTCACCGGGGCGGACATCCCGCTGGACGTCCTGGTCGACTCCCGCGTGCACCCCTTCGACGCCGAGCACGACGTGCTGCCGCTCTACCCGAACCTGCTGCGCCGGGGCCTGGTCCGCACCTGGCGCAACCCCGGGGTCGGCGAGCCCGACTTCGTACCCGGCGGCCTCGACCTCACCGACGGCTTCCATCCGGTGCGCGCCGACGGGAGCCCCGACCGGCGCCTGACGCTGCTCGGACCGCCGAGCGAGGGCGTCATGTTCTTCCAGCTCGGCGCGTTGCGCCCGAACCAGAACCACCACGTCATGCAGGACATCCTGTGCTGGCTGAGGGAGTTCTGGGCCGAGGCCGCTCCCGCACCCGCGTCCGTCTGACCACTGGGGAGATGAGGCACATGACATCGCATACGACACCGGCCGACACCCTGACCGGCGACACGACCCTGGACCTGCCGGAGTTCGACGCTCCGCCCGAGGAACCCCTCGCCCTGCTGCGGGCCTGGCTGGACGCGGCGCGTGAGCGGGGTGTGCGGGAGCCGAACGCGGCCGTCCTGGCCACCGCCGACGCGGTGGGGCGCCCCTCGTCCCGGGTGGTGTCGGTCAAGGAGGCCGACGAGCGAGGGCTGGTCTTCACCAGCTTCCGGGGCAGCCGCAAGGGCCGGGAACTGGCCGAGCGGCCGTGGGCGTCGGTGACGTTCTACTGGCGGGAGACGCTCCAGCAGCTCACGGTCGCCGGGACCGTGGAACGGCTCGCTGACACCGAGTCGGACCGGCTGTTCGCAGAACGGCCGCGGGCCGCGCAGGCCACCACGGCCGTGTCCCAGCAGAGCCGCCCCCTCGACGACGAGCCGGCTCTGCGCGCCCGGGCCCGCGACCTGGCCGAAGGCGAGGGCAGGTTGACGCGGCCGGCGGAGTGGAGCGGGTACCGGCTGCTGCCGGAAAGCGTCGAGTTCTGGTACGGCAGCCCGGACCGGCTGCACCGGCGGCTGTGGTACGAGCGGGCGGCGCCGGACGTGACGGCCTGGACGCACCGGCGGCTTCAGCCATGACCTCAGGAGGAACCGTGACCGGAGGGCGGGCCCGGATCGTCGTGCTGGATCCCCTGCACCCCGACGCCGTCGCGGAGATGAGCCGCGAGCACGACGTGGTGGTACGGCTGCGGCCTACCGAGGAGGAGCTGTCCGGGCTGGTCACGGACGCCGACGCGCTCGTCGTGCGCAGCGGGGTGCGGATCACCGGGCGCACGGTGGAGCAGGCCAAGAAGCTCCGCGTGGTGGCCCGGGCGGGTGCGGGCACCGACAACATCGACCTCGTGGCCTGCCACGAGGCCGGTGTGCAGGTGTTCAACATTCCTGGCGCCTCGGCGGGTGCCGTGGCCGAGCTGGCGCTCGGGCTGACCCTCGCCGTGACCCGGAACATCGTCCGCGCGGACCGCCGGATCCGCCAGGGCGTCTGGGACAAGACCGGATCGGCCGGTCCCGAGCTGGCCGGCCGCACCCTCGGCGTGGTGGGGGTGGGCCGGATCGGCTCACGGGTCACCGAATGGGGACGCGCCCTCGGCATGCGCGTCCTCGCCTCCGTGGCCCGGCCCTCCCCGCGCCGGGACGAGGAGCTGCGCGGGCGCGGGGTGACCCGGCTGCCCCTCACGGAGCTGCTCGCCACGGCCGACGTGGTATGTCTGACGGTGCCGCTCACCGAGGAGACCCGGGGTCTGCTGAGCACCGGCGAGTTCGCCACGATGGGCCCCGAGTCCTATCTGGTCAACGTCTCCCGGGGCGGTGTGGTGGACGAGGAGGCGCTGCACGAGGCGCTGCGCTCCGGCACGATCGCCGGTGCCGCGCTGGACGTGCACTCCGTCGAGCAGGGGACCTCCGCGCTGGCGGCGCTCGACAACGTCGTCCTGACTCCGCACATCGGCGCCACGACGACCGACGCCCAGCGCACGGTGGGACAGATCCTCGTCGGCGAGCTGCGGACGGCTCTGGCGGGCGGGTCGGCCGAGGGGCGGGTCGTATGAGCAGCGGGCTTGGGGAGGGTCGTACGAGCAGCGGGCTTGGGGAGGGTCGTACAACCGTGGTGATCGAGTCCGTCTCGAGCCCCGCCGCAGGGTCCCCCGGCTCGGCGGTCGTGCTCACCGGAGTCCGCCGCCTCGAGCGCCGCCGGGTGCCCCGACTCCGCGCGGACCAAGGGGAGTTGCTGGTGCGGGTCGCCGCGACCGGGATCTGCGGGTCGGACCTGGCCGCCTACCGGGGCACGCACCCCTACAAGACGGCACCGGCGGTCCTGGGGCACGAGTTCTCCGGGGTGGTGGAGGAAGTCGGCGCGGGGGTACGGGGGTTCGCGGTCGGTGACCTGGTCTGCTCGGCCGCCTTCTCGCACTGCGACGACTGCGAGGCGTGCCGGAGCGGGGCCGTGCACCTGTGCGGCCGCAAGCTCAACCTCAGCCATCTCGGCTGGGCCGGCTCCTTCGCGGAGCAGGTGGTGCTGCGCCCCAACATGGCGCACCGGCTGGCTCCGGGCACCCATCCGGTGGCCGGGGCGCTCGTGGAGCCGCTTTCCATCGGTCTGCACGCCGTGCGCACCGCCCGCGAGGGCGGGAGTGTGCTGGTGCTGGGGTCCGGCACGGTCGGGCTGGCCTGTGCGGTGGCGGCCCGCAGGCTGGGGCACGGGCCGGTGGTGTGCGTCGATCTCGGGGTCCGCAAGGGGGAGTTGGCGCGGGCGGCGGGTGCCGACGGGTATGTCGACGCGGCGGACGGGGATCCGGTGGAGCGGGCGCTGTCCGCCCTGGGCGGCCGTCCGGCCGACACGGTCGTGGTCGCGGCGGGCTATCCGGGCGTACTGGATCAGGCGGTGCGGGCGGTGCGGTCCGGCGGCGAGATCGTGATCGTGAGCTACTTCGAGGACCGGCCGCCGGTCGACCTCAACGCGCTGGTCGGACGGGAGATCACGGTCCGTGCCTCCGCGCTCTCCACTCCTCGGGACTTCGCCGAGGTGATCGGCTGGCTCACGGACGGCGGTCTCGATCCGCTGCCGCTGGTCACCCATCACTTCCCGCTCGCGCGGGCGGCCGACGCGCTGCGGCTGATGGACCGGGCCGACACACCGACGGGGAAGATCATGCTGCATGTGACGACGGATCCGGCCGATTCGGGAAGCGGGTGGTCGGTGTGACCTCCCTCGTTTCGAGTCCTTCGCGAGGCATCCGCGTGGCCGTGGTCGGGGGCTCCGGGCACACCGGCGGGGAGGCGTGCCGGCTGCTGCTGAACCATCCTGCGGTGACGGAGATCGTGCCGACGTCGCGTACCAAGGAGCCGTTCGAGCGGGTGCATCCCAATCTGCTGGGCAGCGGGCTGGAGTTCGTGCCGGTGGAGGAGGTGGTGGCCTCGGCGGCGCGGTTCGACGCGGTGCTGCTGTGCACGCCTTCCGGCGAGGCCATGCGGCTCGCGCCGCTCCTGCTGGCCGCCGGGACCCGGGTCATCGACCTGAGCGCCGACTTCCGGTTCCCGGATCCGGAGCGCTACCGGGCGGCGCACGCCCGTGAGCACACCGCGCCCGAGCTGCTCGCCGAGGCCGTCTACGGGGTCAGCGAGCTGTACCGCGAGCGCATCCGCACGGCCCGGCTGATCGCCAACCCCGGCTGCTACGCCATCACCGCGCTGCTCGGCCTGGCTCCGCTCGTCGGCTCGGGCCTCGCCCTGCCGGACGCCCCGCTGCACATCGCCGCCGTCAACGGCACCACCGGCGCGGGCGTGAGCCCGCGCACCGACATCCAGCACGCCGAGGTGGTCGGCTCGCTGCTGCCGTACAACCTGGCGGGCCACCGGCACGCGCCCGAACTGGAGCACCAGTTCGGCGAGTTGGCCGGGGAACCGGTCGCGGTCGATCTCAGCACCGCGCACGGGGACTTCGCGCGCGGCATCCACATCCAGGCCAGCGTGCGGATCAGACCTGAGCTGCGCGACGGCCTGACCCGAGAGTCACTGCTCGCGCGCTACCGGGAGCGCTACGGCGAGGGGGCGGCCGGGGAGTTCTTCGTGCGGGTCAACGACCAGCCGGCGCTGGGTGGTTTGACCGACAAGGACTACGGCCGCTTTCCGCACCTGGCCGCCGTCGCCGGCTCCAACTTCGTCCACGTCGGGCTCGACTACGACGCGCGGCTCGGGATCGCCCGGGTGGTGGCCGTGAGCGACAACCTCGTGAAGGGGGCGGCTGGTTCGGCCGTACAGAACCTCAACCTTGCGCTCGGGCTGCCCGAGACGGAGGGACTGCGCGGCTATGGCCTCTGACCCGCTCGCCGGGGTACCCCTGCTCGCCGCACGGCCGCTGGCCCGTGGCGAACGGTGGGTCTTCTCCGCCGGGTTCAACGTGCCGCCCGCGCTGTCCGGAGCGGCGACGGCCCGGATCGACAGCGAGGCAGCGGACCTGGCCCGGCTGTCCGACGCCGGGGCCCGGGTGGCGCTGCTGTCCCACCAGGGCAGCCACCGGGACGGCACGGCCGGTCATCTGCCGCACGTCGCCGCGTACTTGAGCCGGGTGCTGGAGCGGCCGGTGCGCTATCACCCGGAGAACGCCTCCCCGGGTGCGGTGCGGGCCGCCCGGCGGATACGGGACGGGGAGATCGTGCTGTTCGGCAACACCCGGCTGCACGCCGGGGAGGAGCGCGGAGATCCCGAACTAGCCCGGACTTTCGCCGAGTTGGGTGACTACGTGGCCGTGGGCGGTTTCTCCAAGGCGCATCGCGCGCATGCCTCCAACACCGGGCTGCTCGACCATCTGCCGGGCTGGGCGGCCGGCTCTCTCGCGGCGGAGGTGCGGTTCCTGGCTCCCTGGGCGGCGGGTCCGGGCGGGGCGGCCGTCCTGGGAGGGCGCAAGCCTGAGAAGACGCTGGTGGGTTTCGCCGAAATGGTGGGCCGGCTGGACCTGGTGGTGCCCGCCGGGGTCGTCCTGAACACGGTGCTGCGCGCGCTCGGCCACGACGTGGGCGCCTCCGAGCTCGGGGAGCGGCCCGAGGCCTGTCTGCGGGCGGCCCGGGCCGCCCTGGACGCGCCCGGCCGCACGCGCGTCCACGTGCCCACCACCGTGTTCACCGTGCCCGCCGACCAGGTCGGCACCGAACCGGCCCGCCCCGTGCGGATCGCCGACGGGGTGCCGCGCGGCCACGCCGTCGTGGACTTCGCCGTGGAGCCCTGGGCACTGACCGGGCTGTCCGGCGCACAACGCGTCCTGCTCGCCGGCACTCCCTCGCGCCATCTCGACGGGTACACGCACGCCTCCGAAGCCATCCTGCGTGCCCTCCCGGCCGACGCCCTGCTGCTCGGCGGGGACACCACGACGGAACTGCCGTGGCGGGGCCCGGCCTCCACCGGTGGCGGCTCCGCCCTCCAGTTCCTCGTCGAGGGCACCACCTCGGTCCTCGACGCGCTGCGTTCCCGTACCGAATCCTCAAGGAGAACGGCATGACCACCTCCGACACACTCCACGAGCCGGCGTACGACGTCCCCACTCGGGTGGTGTTCGGCGAGGGCACCGTGGAGCGCGCAGGTGAACTGGTGCGCGAGCACGGCAGCCGGGCCCTCGTGGTCACCGGGCGCACGGCGGCCCGCCGCCACGGTCATCTGGACCGGGTGCTGGCCTCACTGGCCGCCGCCGGGGTCGGCGCCACGGTGTACGACCGGGTCTCGGCCAACCCGCGCTCCGACGAGGTCGACGAGGCCGCCGCGCTCGCCAGGGCGGACGGCACGGATGTCGTCGTGGGGCTCGGTGGCGGGAGTGCGCTCGACGCCGCCAAGGCGGTCGCTGTCGCGGTCGCTCTGGAGGGCAGCGTGCGGGAGGTCATCGGCGTCACCCTGGACCCCGCCGCCCCGGTGCTCCCGCTGGTCGCCGTCCCCACGACCGCCGGGAGCGGGTCCGAGGTGACCAAGGGAGCCATCGTCACCGACACCGTGCGGCGGTTCCGCTCGGGCATCCGCGGCGAGGCACTGTTCCCGCGGGTCGCGGTCGTCGATCCCGGTCTGCTCGCCTCGGTGCCGCCCGAGGTGCTCGCGGAGACGGCCTTCGACGCCTTCGCACACGCGGTGGAGGGTTCCGTGGCAGTGGCGGCCACCCCGGCGAGCCGGGACCTCGCCCGGCAGGCGATCGGCCTGATCACCGCCCATCTGCCCGCCGCGCTGGCCGGCGCCACGGACCCCGCCCACCGTTCGGCGCTCGCCCGGGCCGCACTGCTCGGCGGGGTGAACGTGGCCACCGCGAGCACCTGCCTGCCGCACCGCCTGCAACAGGCCATGGGCTCACTGCCGGGCCTCGGCATCTCCCACGGCCGAGGCCTCGCCGTCCTCTACCCGGCCTGGCTCCGCCACACCGAGTCCCTCGCCCCCGAGCCCTTCGGCGAGCTCGCCGACGTCCTGGGCACCGACTCGGTCCACGAGGGCGTCGAACGGCTCCGAGAGGCCGCCGGGCTCACCGCACGCCTGCGCGACTGGGGCGTCACCGAGGCGGACCTGGACACGCTCGTGGCCGGGGTGAGCGGCAACCTGGGCAACGACCCGGCCGGTGCCACGGCCGACCCGGCCTATCTGCGCACCCTCTACGCAGAGGCCCTGTGACCGTCCACGTCCGACAGCGGCACCGCCTCGGGCACCTGCCACTCCCCCGGCGCCCGCCAGTCACGCCATGCCGCCCACCAGCCGGCGCCCCGCTCCACGAGTTCCACCACCGATGCGGCGGCGGACCTCACCGCCGCGGCCTCCTCCTCGGGGAAGCCGCCGGACCGCCGACGCTCCTCGAAGTGGTCCTCGTCCTTCCAGCGGTACGGCGAGCCGTCGCCCGGCAACAGCAGGTCCAGCTCCTGGTCGAGGGTGTCGAAGCCGCGGTCCGTACGGCGCATCGGCTCCTGGAAGTTGACGTACCAGCCGCTGAACCCGCCGCCCTCGTACCGTGCCCACACGGAGTACCCGTCGCCGGGCCGCGTCAGCTGCAGCACACCCTCCGACGCCCAGTACGGCTCGAACTCCGTCCAGGGATGCGGCCCCCAGCGGAACTCCCCACCGCCGAAGGTGAGGGGCGTGCCCTGCGCCAGATACACGGCGAGGAGGTCCCCTGTGTCCTCGACCACGCGGACCGGGTAGACCATCCACTCCCGTCCGTCGAGGATCTCGCGGCGGACGATGACTTCGTTCGGGGAGAAGCGGCGTTCGATCATGACCTGCACGGTAGCAACGACTGCGCGGGGCCAACTCGCAGGCGTACGACGGGAGGAACGTACCCGGCGCGCCCTTGCGCCGCTCCGGTTGGTGGCCGTTATACGCAGGTGTTGGCGAGCGTGCCGAGGCCGTCGATGGTGGAGCGCAGCACGCTGCCCGGGGTCAGGTAGCGGGCCGGGGTGCGGGAGAAGCCGGCTCCTGCCGGGGTGCCGGTGAAGATGAGGTCGGCCGGGCGTAGTTCGCAGACGCCGGAGAGATGGCTGATCAGCGCGGGGATGTCGAAGATCATGTCGCGGGTGTGTCCTGACTGGACGGTTTCGCCGTCGAGGGTGCAGGTCAGGCGGAGGTCGTGTGGGCCGTCGAGTTCGTCCGGCGTGGTGAGCCAGGGCCCGATGGGTATGAAGGCTCGGTGGCTCTTGGCGAGGCTGAACTGCGGGGTGGCGCCCGCCATCTGGGCGGCCCGTTCGGAGATGTCCTGGCCGACGCAGAATCCCGCGATGTGGTCGAGGGCCTTGGACGGGGGGATGTCTCGGCCGCCTTCTGCGACGACCAGGACGAGTTCGATCTCCCAGTCGCAGGTGGGGGTGGGCAGCGGGATGTCGTCGCCGGGGCCGGCGAGGGAGGAGGGGAACTTGGTGAAGACGAGCGGGGCGTCGGGCACGACCAGTCCGGTCTCGGTGCTGTGGTCGAGGTAGTTCAGGCCTACGGCGAAGATCTGACCGGGGGCTGTGACGGGTGGGCCCAGCCGGGAGGGGTCCGCTTCCAGGGCGGCGAGGGCAGAGGCCGGGTCGGCCCGGGGACCGGCGGCGCCGACCCAGTCCCTGATCTCGGCGAGGTGTCGTAGGGCGGCGTCGGGGTGGGACGGGAAGCGGCCGTCGGACGCCGACTCGACGTCGACGGCGCCCTGCGCGGTGAGGACGGCGGCCCGGCCGTCGAGGTTGGCGAGTTTCATGGGGCGGCCCTTCAGCGTTTCCGGTGGAAGGGCCCACGGCGCGCGCGGCCGGGGCCCTTCGGTGACTTCGGTGGTGGCGTCGGATCGGTCCGATGCCTTGGCCCGTTTGCTCAGTCGTGCACCTCGGCCGGTTGCTCAGTCACGCACCTTGACCGGCGGTTCGGTGTCGCTGAGCATCGCGCGGACGTCGTCGTCGGAGGCGGTGGCGAGCACCTCGTAGATGTCGTCAGAGAAGTTCAGGTGCGGCTTGGCGCGGTCCAGAGCGGGCTGCGGTTGGGCCTCGGCGGGGCGCTGGTAGTCGGCCGGGTTGCGGTAGCGGGCGAGTTCGGCGTCTTCGATGCCGAGCAGCGCGACGACTTCCGGGTCGATCCATGCCCGGTCGTCGATCGCCTCGCCGGTGGTGAGTTCGAGGACGAGTCCTTCGGGGCCGCCGAAGTAGATCGACTGGCAGAAGCCGTGGTCGACCGGGCCGAGGACCATGATGCCGTGGCTGCGGATGCGGTCGCGCAGGATGAGCAACTCGTCGAGGCCGTCCAGGTGGAGGGCGACGTGCTGCATGGCCCCGGCGGTGACGGCCCCGATCGGGGTGCCGGCGTGGGTGAGGCCGTACTCGGGCTTTTCGGGGTTGTCGGGGTGGTGGACGAAGGCGATGTAGGAGGCCGGGTTGAGCTCCAGGAAGCCGTGCCAGGCACCTTCGGTGCCGTGCATCCAGTACAGCGCCTTGAGCTGGCAGCCCAGGACGTCCGTGAAGAATTCGATCTGGGCCTTGATGTCACGGGTGGCGATCGCGAGGTGGTTGACTCCGCGCGGGTGGACGGTCATTGACGGTCACTCCTGTCGGTCACGTGATCAGGTGGCGGGTACGGCCTGGACGGGCAGGTGCTTACGGCACCAGTCGCTGACGACGCGGGCGTAGTCGGCAGTGTGGAAGAGCATCAGCTGGTGGACGCCCTCGGGATGGACGTACAGCTCGACGGGCCCGGAGGCGGCGTCGACGACCATGCGGGCGACCTCGGGCGTGAAGACCGGGTCCTTTTCCCCCACGGTGAACAGGATGGGCTTGGTGTTGGACGCCAGGGGGACGTCCGGCTCGTAGCGCATCAGCGAGCCGAGTGCCGCGAGGTCGTAGGACCAGGTGTTCAGCGGATCCGCGCGCTTCTGCCGCTCCGCGCCTCTGTAGCCGTAGTCGGTGTCGAAGTCGTAGAAGCGGCCGATGTCGAACTGCAGCGCGTCGCCGAACTGGGCGATCATCTGCTCGTACGCCGGGCTGCGGAACGGGTTGTCGGCGGGGATCAGCGGTGAGGAGGGGATCGCGAATCCCATCAGCACGGCTCCGGCGAACGTGTCCGAGTTCGCGTAGGCACAGTAGGCCGCCGCCGCTCCCAGGGACGAGCCCTTGATGAAGACCGGAAGTCCCGTCTGCGCCTCGATGTGCTCACCGAGCTCGATGGCTGCCGCCACCCACTCCTCCAGGGTGAATCGCCCGGCCGGCCGGATGGTGCGGGAGCGGCCGTGACTGGGAGCGTCCATGCACCACACCTCGGGCTCCGAGCGCCGCGTAGTGGGCGCTGAAGGTGTCGTAGATCCCTCCGTGGCCGCCGATTCCGTGCTGCACGAGCAGCACGTGGTCGGCTTCTCGCCAGTCGGCATCGGTCTGGCCGGCATCGCTCTGGCCGGCTTCGGGGGCGAACCGGTAGGCGAACGTCTCGCCCACCACGTGTTCTTCGCGCTTCACCTGGACCTCCTCCGCGGCGGCTCCGTTGCCGCCCACTGATGTTGATCTGCATCAACTTTGGGCCGATGTTGACGAGTATCAACTTAAAGTTGATGAGCGTCAACATCCCGGTAGTCTGTCTCCATGAGCTCCCCGACCTCCCGAGCCGGTCGCCCCCCGGCGGAACTGGCACCCGCGACCCTCGACGAGATCCTGGGCGGTGCCCTGCGGATGTTCGCCGACAAGGGGTACGACGGCGCGTCCGTGGCCGCCCTGAACCGGCAGCTCGGCGTCAGCCACAACCTCATCCACCAGCGCTTCGGATCAAAGGAACAGCTCTGGTACGCCACGGTCGACTGGGCGTTCGGCGGCATCGCCGCAGAGCTGCTGCCCGAAGCCGACGACACCTCCGGAGGGCCGCTGGAGCAGTTCCGCCGCACCGTCCGGCGCTTCATCCACGTCCACGCCCACCGCCCCGAGATCCTGCGGTTGCTCACCGTCGAGGGCGTCACGGACACACCCCGTCTCGACCATCTCTACGAGCGCCACATCGAGCCGATGCTCGAAATTGTGGCGGCCCCACTCCAGCGGCTGATGGACGAGGGAGTCATCGCTCCGGTGCCGCGACGCACCCTGCATTTCCTTGTCGCGCACGGCGCCAGCGCTCCCTTCAGCCTGATCGGCCTGGCCCGCCGGATCGGCCCCGGCGACCCGCTCGACCCGCAGGCCGTCGCCGAGCACGCCGACGTCGTCGCGGATCTGATCCTTGCCGGACTGCAACACCGCCCGCTCCCCGGGGCCCGCGTTGACCCCCAAACCGCCACCGGCACCGGAGCCGCCCCGTGAAAGTCACGCTGACCTTCGACAACGGCCCCACCGCGCCGGTCACGGCACACGTCCTGGACGTTCTCGCCCAACACGACCTGCGCTGCACGTTCTTCGTGGTCGGAGAGAACCTGAAGCGGCCGCACAACCGTGCCGTGGCGGAGCGCGCGCAGGCCGAGGGACACTGGATCGGCAACCACACGCTGACCCACACCGTGCAGTTCGGCGACACGTGGACCCACCTACAACAGAACGCCTACACCACCGTCCTGTGGAACAGCGTGCCGCACGACTGGGAGGACCCCGACGGCTGGACCGAGCGCTGCCTGTCGGACGTCGTCACCCGGGACTGGAGCCTCGTCGTGCTCCACGACCTGCCCACCACAGCGATGGACCAGCTGCCCCGGTTCCTCGCCGGCCTACGCGAACTCGACGCCGAAATCGTCCAGGACTTCCCGTCCGACTGCGTCCCCCTGCGCCGGGGACGCCTGGAGCAGCCGGTCGGACACCTGCTCCCCCACTCACGACAGTGACTCTCACGCCACCAGGGACAACCAGACGGCTCCTGGCGATGTTCTCTCGGCTGCACCCGGGCCGGACCCGGAGGTGGCGTCCTCGCCCAGAGCGCCGGCGGGCTCCACGGCAGCCTGGCCAACGAGATTGCCGCCCAACAGGATCAGAAAGCCGTTTTCTGCCCCCTCATCAAGGAGGACAGCATCCGCGCCTTCGGCACGCACGACCCCGTTCGCGACATGCTCTGACGAGGACTCCGAGCGGAACTCCGTGCCGGAAGCTCAAGTGACAGCCGAGGCCATCGGTGACGCACTGGACCGGCCGGCGTCCTGACGTGTGGGAAGTAATCGGTTCGCGCCTTGGTGGGGCCGCGTCCTACTCTGCGCGTCATGGCAAAGGCACCCGTTCTCACACCCCAGGCGGACGACTTCCCCCGCTGGTACCAGGACCTGGTCAGCAAGGCCGAACTGGCCGACAACGGGCCGGTACGCGGCACCATGGTCATCCGACCGTACGGCTACGGCATGTGGGAGCGGATGCAGCAGGAGGTGGACGCCCGTATCAAGGCGGCCGGCGCGCAGAACGCGTACTTTCCGCTCTTCATCCCGCAGTCGTACCTGACGAAGGAGGCCGAGCACGTCGAGGGCTTCGCGCCCGAACTGGCCGTAGTCACTCATGGCGGCGGCAAGGAGCTGGAAGAGCCCGTCGTCGTCCGCCCCACGTCTGAAACGATCGTCAACGACTACTTCTCCAAGTGGGTGCAGAGCTACCGCGACCTTCCGCTGTTGATCAACCAGTGGGCGAACGTGGTCCGCTGGGAGCTGAGGCCGCGCGTGTTCCTTCGTACGACGGAATTCCTGTGGCAGGAAGGCCACACGGCACACGCCACCTACGAGGACGCCCGGGACTACGCCGCACACATCCACCAGAAGGTGTACGCCGACTTCTTGGAGAACGTCCTCGCCATGGATGTCGTGCCGGGTCGCAAGACGGTCAGGGAGCGGTTCGCCGGCGCGATCAACACGCTCACCCTGGAAGGCATGATGGGCGACGGCAAAGCCCTCCAGCTGGCCACAAGCCACGAACTGGGCCAGAACTTCGCCAAGGCGTTCGAGACGCGCTACCTGTCGAAGGACGGCCGTGAGGAGTACGTCTGGCAGACGTCGTGGGGTTCCACGACCCGGATGGTCGGCGCACTGGTGATGATGCACGGCGACGACGACGGCCTTCGCGTCCCGCCGCGTCTGGCCCCGGTTCAGGTGGTCATCGTGGCCGTCAAGGGCGACGCCGAGGTCCTGGACACGGTCCGCGGGATCGGTGACCGGCTGAAGGCGGCTGGTATCCGCGTACACGTCGACGACCGCACCGACACGCCGTTCGGCCGCCGCGCGGTCGACTGGGAGCTCAAGGGGGTGCCCGTACGCATCGAGGTCGGACCACGTGACGTGGAGAACGGCACGGCCGTGCTGGTCCGCCGCGTAGCGGGAAGCAAGGAGCCGACGCCGATCGGGGCACTGTCCGAGATCCTGCCCAAAGCACTGGAGGACGACCAGGCGCTTCTGCTGGCGCAGTCCCGTCAGCGTCGCAACGACCACACCGCCGAAGTGACCACGGTCGAGGAGGCCGCGGAGGCGGCGAGCACCGGCTGGGCACGCATTGCCTGGGACACGCTAGGCGTGGAGGGTGAGGCGAAGCTCGCCGAACAGGGCGTCACCGTGCGGTGCCTGGTCGCCGCAGACGGCTCCGTTCCCGAGAGCGACGACCAGCCTGGCAACGTCGCCGTCGTGGCACGCGCCTACTGACCCTGGTGGGACCGATGCTGCTGCTCCGCCTTGTTCACCGTGGGCGGACCGGCAGCCGCACGGCACGGCTCGCATCGCCTTACGAAGCGCAAGGCGCGCAATCCGATGGTCTCCACCGCTTCCTCACGTTGTCCGGCGAGCCTTTCAGCACAGGCGTGGGCCTCGGCGAAATCTCTGGCCAGAGCCTGGTTCCGGCGCTCCAGGTCCTGGATCCGGCGGACGAGACAGTGAGGCGGGCGGTCAGGCCACTGGCCGGATTCGGTCACTGTCTGCCTGGCGCAGTGCGGCCTGGAGGCGGTCCCGGACCGCGGTCTGGGCGGCGATGCGTTCGTCGAGGACCGCAAGTCGCTCCACTGCGACCCGGATGCCCTTGTCGGACGGCGGCGCCGTGGTCACGTCTCCGTCCAGACACGGCAGGAACACCCGCACGTCGTCCAGGGTGAGCCCGGCGGCCAGGAGGTAGCGGATGTTGCGGACCCGCACCACCGCCCGCTCGTCATAGACGCGGTAACCATTGGGGGCCCGCTCCGAGAAGACCAACCCCGCCTGCTCGTAGTGCCGCAGCGCACGGGCGGTCGCCCCGGTCGCCTTGGCCAGCTCACCGATCCGCACCCGCTCCACCCTCCCGGGTGCAACTCCTATCACGCCACGACCGCCCCGCCGTCGACGGGGAGTACTACCCCGGTGATGAACGACGCGGCTGGTGCGGCAAGTTGGGTGATCGCCCAGGCCACTTCCTCCGGCCGGCCGATCCGGCCCAGCGGGGTGTGTGCCAGCTGCCACTCCCGTACTGCGGCCATCCGTTCAGGCGTCAGTCCCTGGTGCTCACCGATCGGGGTGTCGATCGCGCCGGGCGCGACCGCCACCACTCGGATCCCGCGAGGTGCCAGCTCGACCGCCCAACTGCGGGTCAGCATCTCCAGCGCGGTCTTGGTCGCCGCGTAGACAGAGCTGCCCGGCCAGGCCCGCTGCCCCACCGACGTACTCACGTTGACGATCACTCCGCCGGACTTCTCCAGCGACGGCAGCGCGGCCTGGGCCAGCAGGACGGGTGCGATCAGGTTGGTGGCGATCTGCGGCACGACCATCCCCGGCGTGAGCGTGCCGAGGGCACCGCTGTGCACGATGCCGGCATTGTTGACCAGCACGTCCAGCCGGCCGTGCATCTCCAGCGCGGTCCGGACGATCAGCTCGGGCCCGCCGTCGGCGGTGATGTCGGCAGCCAGCGGGGTGATTCGGTCGTGCCCGGCGGCCGTCTCGTTGAGCGGTTCGGCCCGTCGGCCGACAGCGAGAACGTGGGCGCCCTCGGCGGCGAAGGCGCGGGCGGTGGCCCGGCCGATCCCGGTGCCGGCCCCGGTGACGGCGACGATCGTGCTGGTCTGGGGTGCGGTGCTGCTGTCCATGCCGGTCATCGTTCAACCCTGCCGCCAGCGGTAAGGTCAAGCGGCGCCTGGCGGGCTTGTGCTCAGCGGGTGTGGTCGCCGGGGGCATGGTGTTGCCGGGTTCCTCCTGCCACCGAACTGCGGGCGGTAGGTGTTGAAGAACGGGGTGTGCCGGCCGCCCCCGTCCTTGGACAGGATGTACGCGGTGGCCTCGAACGCGGTGTGCGGGGGGTGCGGTGTGCGGTGTGACCGAGCCGGACTTGATGATGCACCGGCCACGCTGGATGTCCTCGCGCTTGCAGCCGCGCGGCAGCAGCCCGACGTTCTCACCGGCTTGCAGGTTGGCGGCCCATGGGATCGCCTGTGCCCTGCGGGTCAGCTTGCTCGGTCGAGGTTCTTCTCCAGGCAGGCGATGTAGCGGTCGATGGCGTGGTCCTGGACGCCGTCGGTTCCGGCGGCGAAGGGGTCGCCGGCGGTGGCGAGTCCCTTGGCGCGGTCCCTGAGGCTCGCGACGAGGGGCATGGTGTCATGGAGGCGGCCGGTGGCGTCGAAGCGTTCGCGCCCACGCCACCCCCGCGGCCACCGGGCACCTGCCCGTGCGGCACGCGCCCGGCGAGACCGTTCCCCTCCCGGTCCGCGACGCCCTCGCCCGACTCACCGTGTCCAACGAGGGCCGCACCGGTGGCTTTATCCGAGGCCGACGAGACGTGTGCCGCGCAACGGGTTATGCACCTTCGTCGTCACCGCGCAGGGAAGAGACCATGCTCTGCAGGATCCGGAACGCGCCTGACTGCTCGGTCTCGGTCAGGCCGGTCAGCATTCTGGCCTCGACGGACCGGACGGCTGCGCTCGCCTTCTCAAGACTTCGCCGGCCGCGAGGCGTGAGCCGCGCGGGAAGCGCCTTCCCGACGGGTGCCTCCGCGGGCCTGATCACGTAGCCGTCTCGTTCCAGAGCCTGGAGCAGTACGTTCATCGTCTGCCGTGTCACGAACGCGCCCCGCGCGAGCTCGGAGTTCGACAAGCCCGGTCGTTGCGCCAGCAGTTCGAGACAGGAGTAGTGCGTCACGCTCATCCCGAGCGGCCGCAGCACTTCCTCCATGGCCGCACGGAGAGCGCTCGACGCTTCTTTGAGCAGGTAGCCCAGTGACGTCTCCAAGTCGACGCCGACACCTTCTTGACCCATGTCAGCATTCTGACATAGGTTCCCGCATGTCAGAAAACTGACACGAAAGAAGGAGCGTCACCATGCCCGCCACCGGCCCCGACTTCATCTCGCTCCAAGTGCGCGACCTCGACGCCTCACAGGCGTTCTACGAGCAGTACCTGGGCCTCGTCCGCTCGCCGGCCGGACCTCCGCACGCCGTCGTCTTCGAGACGAAGCCGATCGCCTTCGCACTTCGCGACGTCATTCCCGGCACCGACCTGGCATCCGCCGCCCGGCCCGGTATCGGTGCCGCGATCTGGCTCCACGCCACCGACGTCCAGGCCATCCACGACGCGCTCGTCGCCGACGGCCACACCATCGTCTCCGCACCGATCGACGGCCCCTTCGGCCGGACCTTCACCTTCGCCGACCCCGACGGCTACCACGTCACGCTCCACGACCGCGCTTGACCAACCCAACGCCACCGAGCGCTCCCGCCGCCGACGCCGCCGCGAGGACCTGGGCTGCCGAGGTGGTCGGGGTGAACAGGCAGGTCGCGCAAACAGGCGCGGGCCCTGCCTCCCGCCTCCTCGACGCGGTGTCAGAGCTCCGGCCGGCGGGCTCGGGCCGCCTCGATGTCCGGGACATGTTCTTCGGCCCAGAGTCGTACGGCGCGGAGCGGGACGAGCAGTGAGCGGCCCAGCGGTGTCAGGGCGTACTCGACGCGGGGCGGGTTCTCGTCGTACTCGTGGCGGCTGATCAGACCGTCGGCCTCCAGGGAGCGGAGGGTTTCGGTCAGGACCTTCGGGGTGATGCCCTGGATCCGCGCCTTCAGTTCGGTGAAGCGGCGGGGTCCGTCGTCGAGGGCGTTGACGACGAAAACGGTCCAGCGGGCGCCGATACGGTGCAGCACCGTGCGGCTCGGGCAGGTCGCCGCCATCACGTCGTAGGCCTTGCCCATCGCTGCTCCCAGTTCCGTTGAAGATACCGGTATTAAATCCATACCGTCGTTCCCGATCCTACGAGAGGGAGTGAGACGCGTGGAGCGGATCCTGGTGATCGGCGGTGCCCGGGCGCTCGGTGCGGCCGTCGCGAGGCGTGCGGCGCAGGACGGGTACGACGTCGTCGTCGGTGCTCGCGATGTGACCGCGGCCGGCGTGCTGGCGCGCGAGATCGGCGGCACCGCGGTGCGGGTCGACCTGCAGGACGAGTCGACGCTCGCGGCCGTGGCGGAACGGCTGAGGGACGGAGTCGACCACATCGTGACGACGGGTTCGGCGCCGCACGACGTTCGCGCGACCGAGTTGGAACGCGACAGGTTGGTGGCCGCGTTCATGGCGAAGGTGATCGGCCCGATGCTGGTCGCGAAGCACTTCGCGCCCGTACTGCGGCCGACCGGGTCGATGACGCTGTTCTCCGGTGTCGTCGGCTGGCGTCCTGGGCCCGGATCACTGGTCAAGGGGGTCACGAACGGTGCGGTCGAGTACGCCGTGCGCCACCTGGCGGCGGATCTGGCGCCGGTGCGGGTCAATGCCGTCTCGCCCGGTGTCGTCGACTCGGGCACCTGGGACCGCCTCGGTGACGACAAGACCGGCTTGTTGAGCAGAAGCGCGGCCGGGACGTTCGTCGGACGGCACGGTGAGAGCGGTGACGTCGTCGACACGGTGATGTGGCTCCTGCGTGCGGGTTTCGTCTCCGGCGAGACGATCCATGTCGAGGGCGGCGCCCGCCACAGATCCGCCTGACACACAACTGCCGGGCGCCGTCGGGCTCGCGCGCACCGCCCCCACCCCGAGAACCGCGCCGGTGCGGCCGCCTTCGCGGATGGTGTGGTGCAGCCCTTCCTCCGTGGCGACGAGCTGGATGAGGGACACGGACATCTCGGCGTTGTCGCCCGGCATGACCGTCTCCGTGCTCTCCTTGAGGGTCACGACGCCGGTGGTGCTGGAAGTAGAACTGCGGGCGGTAGGTGTTGAAGAACGGGGTGTGCCGGCCGCCCTCGTCCTTGGACAGGGTGTACGCGGTGGCCTCGAACGCGGTGTGCGGTGTGGACCGGTAGGACCCGATCAGAGTTCGGCCGCCGCCTCCTCTACCCATGTGATGCCTCGGCCCCTCCGACCGCGGATCCCCGGCAACCACTTCGCTCTCGCAATCCGCTCGCAGCGCTGCGGCACCGCCGAAAGGCGCTCCCCGCGGAGACGTCCGATGTCGACGGACCGGAACCGACGGACGGACCGGACAGTTCGAATGACCCCGGGCGGGCACCCGAATCCTCCCGAGTTCAAGTGCCACCGTTACGGTCGCACCTCTCACCCAAGCGTGAGGCCGTGCGCCTGATGCTCTCTACCGAACCCGGGACGGTTCACCGCCCTCGACTCCGCACGCCGTGCAGGGACGACCATGGCGGAGGGAGAGCCACGGCGTGATGGCGGTGGACCGCCGATCGGGCGGCACCGCACAGCGGTGCCGCCCGATCGGTGACGGTTCGTCAGGATCCCGTGACGGCCGTCGAGTTCTGGGCCTGCGGCGCGGGTACGGCCACGCCGTCGCGGATCCACAGGGGCTTGAGGCGGTAGGTCAGCAGGTACAGCACCGCTCCCGCTCCGGCCGCGACGAACATGCTCAGGTCGCCCGCGCCCGGGTACGCCTTCGAGAACGGCCCGGTGTAGAAGCTGGACTGCCAGAACGGGACCGAGGCGGCGACCCCTCCGGCCCAGGCGACGAATCCCCAGTCCAGTACCCGGCGCCGGTCGTAGAGCTCGGCGACGCGGGACGGGTCGGAGCGGCCGCCGAGGTAGAAGTCGAGCAGCAGGACGGCGGCGAAGGGGGCGATGAAGTACGCGGTGAGGTTCAGGAACACCTTGAACTTCGCCTCCGTGCCCGACTCGCCCCACAGACTGATCGCGTAGGCGAGCAGGCAGATGACGGTGACCGCCTGGGAGCGGGTGACCGGGATCTTCAGGGTCTGGACGGAGATCGCGCCGCCGTAGACGTTGAGGAAGTTCTGCGCGAGGGCGGACAGGCCGACGGCGAGCAGCGCGGGGATCGCGAAGGGGCCGGCCAGTTGGTGCAGGGCGGTGATGGAGTCGGAGCTGGTGGCGCTGCCCCCGACGACCACGCCGAGGATGCCCAGCCAGCAGATGGTGACGAAGTTGCCGAGGCCGGTGTACCAGGCGGTGCGGGTGACGACCTCGGGGGTGTCGGGGAGGTAGCGGGAGTAGTCGGAGGCGAAGGGGGCCCAGGCGACCAGGAAGGAGAGGAACCAGCCAGCGAAGGTGATCCAGCCGCCGCTGGAGCCGATGTATCCCGACGCGTGCGGGTTGGCGTGGAAGAAGCTTCCGCCGCGCACCACCGCGACCACGGTGATCAGCACGAACAGCGGGGTCAGAACGTAGGTGAGCACCTTCTGGAGGTAGTTGATCATGTTGTAGCCGTAGATCGACACCACCAGCTCCGCGGCCGTGAGCACGCCCGCGCAGAGCCAGAACGGCAGATGCGTCAGCCCGGCGAACGCCTTGCCGCCGAGGATGACCGTGACGGCCGCCCAGCCGACCCCGGCGAACACGTTGATGTAGGCCACGGGCAGGAAGTTGCCGAAGAAGCCGAGCGGGCCGCGGGCCTGGATCTGCTGGGGCACCCCGAGCCGTACGCCCATCCGGGACATCACGGCCATCAACAGCGAGCCGACCGCCGCGCCGATGACGATGGCGGTGACGGCTGCGGAGAAGCTCAGCCCGAACCAGGCCGCGCTGAAGCCGAGGAGAATGATCGGGAAGTTGAGGCCGGCGGCGAACCAGACGAAGAACTGCGAGCTGGGCTTGCCGTGGCGCTCGTTGTCGGGGATGTGTTCGACACCGAAGGGTTCGATCTTCGTTACCGCGCTGCCGTACACCGGCGCCGAGGCATCGTGGGACATGGCGTGCTCCTGGGGACGGGAAAGGAGACTGCTTCAGTGGGGTGTGGGGGCTGTGGGGTCTCACCATGGCCGAGGCCATCCGTGAGGTGTCGAACACTCCGCCGCTGTGCACCAGCGGGCCGAGGTCGTGTGCGGGGTGGAGACGATCCGGCCGGTGATGGGGGTGTGGCCGCGCGCGTCGAGCCGCTCACCGGTCTTCGTCTCCGGGCGGGTGCGCGATCAGCCGCATCCGGGATACCGGCCGGGCACGGCCGACGGCTTCGCCGGCCGGTGTCGGCCTACTGGAACACCGGTACGACTTCCTTGATGAACAGCTCCAGCGACCTGCGCTTCTCCTCGTGGGACAGGCTGGTGTCGATCCAGAAGCTGTACTCGTCGACGCCGAGTTCCTGGTAGGCGCGCAGGCGTTCGATGACTTCGTCGGGGGTGCCGATCATCGCCGTCCGGTGCAGCGACTCCGGCGTGAACTCGGGGCGGCCTTCGAACTTCGACTCCGGGCTGGGGTCGAGGAAGCCGTTGCGAGGGGTGGTCTGATTGCCGAACCAGGCGTCGAAGGTGCGGTAGAACCGGCCGATCGCCTCCGCGGCCGGCCGCCACCCCTCCGGCTCGTCGGGTGAGTGGACGTGGGTGTGGCGCAGCACCATCAGCTCGGGACGCGCCACCTCGGGGTGGTTGGCCACCGCGGTGTCGAACTTCCCCTTCAGGTCGACGACTTCCTCGTCCCCCTTCATCAGCGGGGTGACCATGACGTTGCAGCCCTGGGCGACGGCGAAGTCGTGGGAGTCGGGGTCGCGGGCGGCGATCCACATGGGCGGGGTGGGCTGCTGTATCGGCTTGGGCACGCTGGTCGACGTCGGGAACTGCCATATCTCGCCGTCGTGGGCGTAGTCGCCCTGCCACAACGCGCGGACCGCGGGCACGAGTTCGCGCAGGTGCTTGCCGCCCTCGCGGGCGGAGAGGCCGCCCGCCAGCCGGTCGAACTCGAACTGGTAGGCGCCCCGGGCGATGCCCACCTCCATCCGGCCGTTGCTGATGACGTCGAGCAGCGCGCACTCACCGGCGGCGCGGATCGGGTTCCAGAACGGGGCGACGATGGTCCCGGCGCCGAGCCGGATGGTCGTGGTCTGCGCGGCGAGGTGGGCGAGGATCGGGATGGGGCTCGGGGAGATGGTGTACTCCATCGAGTGGTGCTCGCCGATCCACACGGTGCCGAACCCGCCGGCCTCGGCCATCAGCGTCAGCTCGGTGAGATTCTCGAAGAGCTGGCGGTGGCTGACCTCCTCGTCCCAGCGCTCCATGTGCACGAACAACGAAAACCTCATGGCTGCTCCTTGCCTGCTGCGGCGGCGTCCATCTCGGTGAGGGTGACGTCGCCGGTGGCCCAGTGCGACCTGGGAACCTCGTGGACGACGACACGGATGTGTTCGGGTCGGGTGTTCGTGGTGGGCAGGACCGCGGCGTGCACTTCGTGCAGCAGGGCCCGGATCTGCTCCGGGGTGCGGCCCTCGGCGAGGGTGATGGCGACCTGCGGCATGTCGGCTCCGATCAGCTGCGCATGGTGAACGGGTCGGCGACCGGCTCTTCGCTGGTGTTGATCCACACGCTCTTGAGGCGGGTGTATTCCTTGATCGTCTCGGTGCCGTGCTCGACGCCGACGCCGCTGGTCTTGAAGCCCTGCCGCGGGGACATGGGCGACATGGCCCGGTAGGTGTTGACCCAGACGGTCCCGGCGTCCAGCCGCGCCGCCATCCGGTGCGCGCGGGCGAGGTTCGTCGTCCAGACGCCGGCCGCGAGCCCGTAGTCGGTGTCGTTGGCCAGGCGGAGGACCTCCTCCTCGGTGTCGAACGGCATGACGGCCAGCACGGGCCCGAAGATCTCCTCGCGGACGACGCGCATGTCGTTGTCGACGTCGACGAGGATGGTGGGTTCGTAGAAGTAGCCGCCGAGCCCGCCGTCGGTGGCCTTTCCGCCGGTCAGTACCCGGGCTCCCTCGCTGCGGCCGAGGTCGACGTAGCCGGCGACCTTGTCGCGCTGGTCGGCGAAGGCCAGCGGGCCGAGTTCGGTCCCCGCGTCCAGGGGGTCGCCGATGCGGATGGTCCTGGCGCGTTCGGCGACCCGCTCCAGCAGTTCGTCGTAGACCGACCGGTGGGCGAAGACCCGGCTGCCCGCGATGCAGGTCTGTCCGGCGGCGGCGAAGATGCCGGCCACGACGCCCATCGCCGCGTTGGGGATGTCGGCGTCCTCGAAGACGATGTTGGGGGACTTGCCGCCGAGTTCGAGCGTGGAGCCGATGAAGCGGCTCGCGGTCGCCGCCGCGATCCGGGCCCCGGTGGCGGTGGAGCCGGTGAAGGAGATCTTCGCCAGGTCACGGTGGTCGACCAGGGCCTGTCCGGCCTCGGCCCCGAACCCGGTGACGACGTTGACCGCGCCCGGCGGGAAGCCTGCCTCCAGGGCCAGTTCGGCGAGCCGGACGATGGACGCCGAGGTGTACTCGGAGGGCTTGATCACGACCGTGTTCCCGGCGCAGAGGGCCGGGGCCAGCTTGCTGCTGGTCAGCGTCAGTGGGGAGTTCCAGGGCGTGATCGCCCCTACGACGCCCAGCGGCTCGCGGGCCGTGTAGTTCAGCACCTGGCGGTCGGAGGTCGGGATGAAGTCGCCGTGGATCTTGTCGGCGAGCCCCGCGTAGTAGTGGTAGTACTCCGGCAGGGCGGCCAGCTGTCCGCGCATCTCACGCAGCAGCTTGCCGTTGTCCAGGGTCTCCATCCGGGCCAGGTCCTCCGCGTTCTCGGCGATCAGCTCACCGAGGCGGCGCAACAGATGGCCGCGCCGCGTCTGGCTGAGGTCGCGCCAACGCGGGTCCTCGAAGGCGTTCTTCGCGGCGGCGACGGCTCGGTCGACGTCGGTCGCGTCGCCGCGCGCGGCCCGGTAGAGGACCTCGCGGGTGGCCGGGTTGGTGCTCTCGAAGTACTCGCCGGAGGCGGGCTCCACCGGCTCCCCGCCGATGAAGTGCCGCAGCGTGGTGAGGTCAGACATGTGCGCACTCTCCGAGGAAGGTGGTGAGGGAGTCGACGAGCGCCTCGGGACGTTCGACGGGCAGCATGTGGCGCGCCCCGGGGACGACCACCGCCCGGCAACCGGGAAGCGCCGCGGCGAGCCGCCGGGTCATCTCGGGAGTGGAGCCCGGGTCGTTCTCACCCGTCACGGCCAGTGTGGGTACGGCGATGGCGCCCAGGTCGGGCCCGAGTTCCGCGTCGGCGGTGGCGAACACGCGGTAACAGGCGAGGAAGGAGTCGGCGTCATTGGCCAGCAGCGTGGCCTCGGTGCGGGCCACCCAGCGGGCGTCGACGTCCGTACCGTCGTACCACCGCTTCAGGGAGGCGGCAGCGCTGGCCGTGAAGTCGGCCTCCGCGGTGCGCAGCCGGGCGAGGACCGAGGCCCGCTCGTCGGCCGTGCGCGCACACACCGAGCTGACCGAGGTCAGGGTGGCCACCAGCTCGGGCCGGTGCAGCGCCAGGTACTGGGCGACCAGCGCCCCCAGGGAGAATCCGACCAGGTGCGAGCCGGCCGGGATCTCACCGGCCACCCCCTCGGCCAGGTCGGCGAGGGTCACCCCGTCACTCACCGGCGGGCGGGTGCCGTGGCCCGGCAGGTCGGGGGTGATCACGGCGAAGCGGTCGGCCAGGAGCGCGGCGGTGGGCTCCCACATGGTGTGGTCGAGTCCGACGCCGTGCAGCAGGACCACGGTCGGCTTGCTCATGGAGCACCTACTGTTCGCTCGTGAGCGGCGCCAGGCGCTGCTGGGGGCGTCCCTGAGCGGCGGCGGCGAGCGCGATGACGATCTCGTTCGGGTGCGGGGCGTCGCTGACGCGGACCTCGAAGCTCTGGTGGTGCGAGCGGATCGTGGCGTCGGTGATGTGCTTCAGCGGGATGTCGAAGACCACGCCGGCGGGGCCGCGCTTCTCGACCGCGGGCAGCAAGGTGGTGGCATTGGCCGCCTTGCGGAAGTGATCGCCGAACTTGAGGGTGTGGATCAGCGCCGAGCCGTGCTCGATCTCGCCGTCCAGGCCGACGATGGCGGCCTTGCCGTACGCCTCGGCGGGTTCACCGAGGGCCTCCAGGACGGCCGGGGCCAGCAGCGCGCCGAGGTCGGAGGCGTTCGCCTCGATGCCGGGGCCCAGATCCTCGACGAAGCCCTGACCGGCCCAGGGGTTCTCGATCACCGCCGCGACGACGGCGATCCGGGCGGGACGGGCGAGCTCGCGGCCACCCTCGGCGTGGATCTCCTCGACGACGGTGACGATCCTGCGGACGCTCATGAGGAAACAACCTCCAGGGTTTCGGTGGTGACGACGGGGTCGGTCATGCGGTCCCCGATCCGGGGATGCGGGCGCGGCCCCGTCGACGCGGCCGCGATGACGACGATCTCGTCCGCGCGCGGCCCGTCGGAGACCCGGGCGCTGATGGTCTGGTAGTGACTGCGCGTCGCGGCATGGGTCTTGTGCCAGAGAGGGATGATCAGTGACTCGCCGGCCTCGGCACGCGTGTCCGCGAAGCAGATGATCGACTCGCCCTGGAGGAACTCGCGCATCAGGTTGCCGAAATACGGGGTGTGGATGAGCGCCCCGGCGTGCTCGATCTCGCCGGCCGTGCCGACGATGGCGGCCTTGCCGAACGACTGGATCTCGTCCGCGCCGCCCAGGGAAGTGATGAGCCGTTCGGTCAGCAGCTTCGCGAGTACCGGTGCGATACGGGCCTGCTCCGCGGACAGATCGGTCGCGGGACCGGAGCCCACCCAGGGATTCCGTATGACCGCGGCGACGCTGGCCCGCCGCGCGGGCCGCGCGAGTGCCTCGCCCGCCTCGGTGAAGACGACATCGCGATAGAGGACGAGCTTGCGTAGACCGATACGCCTGTCCGTTTGTTCCAAGCTCTCTTGCATGGCAGAGGACGATAGGCGCACCGCCGCAAACCGGTCAAGGGTTCAACCTGAGTGACCTTCGCATGCCTTCCAGATCCTCCAGGCAGCCGCCGTAAATGGCGCTTTACCTTTATGTTTCGACGACCTGCGAGCTGGGGTGTGGTTCGCCGCCTCAAGCCCTTGACGCCACATTCATGGCGTGCCTTACTGCTTCTTGTATGCCAGAGCTGGTCGGATGTCCGCCTTTTCGTGCCGGCGGACGCCGCACTTCAGAAGCCGTCACTGTGAAACGTCGCTGTGAGAGGAGAAGGGATGGCGCGCACCGACGCCCGTCGAGAACTCATCGAGAGGGTATGGGCCGAGGCATGGGAGCACGGTGATGTCGACGCGCTCGACTCGTTGCTGAGCCCGGCCTACCTGCGCCACGGTGCGGACCCGCACGCGCAGAACCTCGACGCCTTCAAAGCGACGATACTCTCCACGCGCGCGGCGTTCCCGGACCTGACCACCACGATCGACGAGATCGTGGTCGAAGGTGACAGGGCCGCGATCCGCTGGCACAGCAGCGGGACGCACCTGCATTCGCTCCTCGGCGTCCCGGCTACCAAGCGGCGCGTCGAAGTCAGCGGGGCCACGTTCGCCCGTTTCGAGGGGGACCGGGTGGTCGAGGAGCACGTGACGTGGGATCCGCGGGAGCTGCTCGTGGCACTGGGCGTCATCAGCGTGGGACAGGACTGACGATCGAGATGACAAGGAGCACCCTGATGGTCGCGCTTACCCCCGCCCCCGACATCGACGTGATGAAGCAGGTCAACCGGCAGTTCGTCACCGGTGTCACGGTGGTGACGGCGATGGACGGGGAGACCCCCAGGGGGCTGGCCGTCAACGCGTTCTCGAGCATCTCGCTCGATCCCCCCACCGTGATGGTGTGCGTCCAGCACATCTCCTCCACCCATGACTGTCTCTTCCGGGCGGACCACCTCGCGATCAACATCCTGTCCACCGGCCAACTCGACGTCGTCGGTACGTTCGCGAGCAAGGCCGCCGACAAGTTCCAGGACCTGGAATGGGAGAGCGGCCCGTTCGGCAGCCCGCTGATCGCCGGAAGCAGTGCGCAGATGGAGGTACAGATCCGCGAGCGGCTCCGTGCCCGTACGCACACGATCTTCATCTGCCGAGTGGTGCACGCCGCAGTCGCCGAGCGCCCTCCCATGGTCTACAGCGCGGGTAAGTTCTTCGACGGCGGCGCACTCACGTCTCTTGGGTGATCCGACGAGCGGTACGGAGATGGAGGAAGACTCGGTGAATCGCGCGAAGAGCGAACCGAAAGGGGGGTCCCCCCGGCCGAAGGCTGGGGGAGGCTCGATGCAGGCCACGGTGATAGCCGAAATGCGCAGGCGCATCATCAAGGGCGAGATCGAACCCGGGGCTCCGCTGTCGGAGCTCGCTCTCGCGGACGAGTTCGGTGTGAGTCGTACGCCCGTGCGCGAAGCCCTCAAGCAGCTCCAGACAGAAGGGCTGGTCGAGATCCGGCCCCGGGTCGGGACGTTCGTCACCACCCCGTCCCGCCGTGAGATCACGGAACTCTTCGAGATGAAGGAACTCCTGGAAGGCGCGGCTGCGCGCCTGCTCGCCCAGCGCGGCCGTGTGGCGGAGATCGACGCGCTCGAACGAAATCTGCGTGAGGCCGACGAGGCGGTGGAGGCGGACGACCGGGAACGGTACGCGGCGCTGGTCCTGGAGTTCCACGACCTGCTGATCGCCGGCTCCGACAACAGCAAGCTGGAAGCCCACTACCGGATGCTGATGAATCAGCTGGCCTACTCCCGGCTGGTGAACACCTCGCTGAGCCAACCGGGCCGCCCCACCCAGTCCGACCGCGAACACCACACCGTCCTGGAGCTGATCCTCGCGAAGGACGGCGACAGCGCCGAGCGTGTGATGCGTGAGCATGTCAGGGCCAGCCGGAGCGCCCTGCTGGCGGCCCTGCCGGTCGAAGGCCGCCACGTCAGGTCCGGCTCGGCGGGCTCCTGATCTCAAGGCCGCCCGGAAGGCGGCGGGTGCGCGGTCGGCCGCGAGACGAAGCGGATGGGCGCCGACCCGGCCGCGCACGGGCCTCGTCAGTCCGGAGCGTGGTCCCCGAACGCGGTGACGGACAGGAAGCGGATGGGCAGGGTCACCAGTTCCTGGGGGCCGTGGGGTCCCTCGCCGTCGAGCTGGAGCGCGTCGCCCGGGCGCATGGTGTAGCTGGCCTCGCCGTGGCCGTAGACCATCTCGCCCTCCAGCATGTACAGCAGCTCGGTGCCGGGGTGCTGGAAGAGGGGGAAGACCTCGCTCTGTTCGGTGAGGGTCACCAGGACGGCTTCCATCCTCTTGTGGGGGCCGCGGAGCGCGCCGAGCAGTTCGTAGAGGTGCCCGACCCGGCTGCCCCGGCGCACGATGCGGGCGCCCTGCCCGGCGAGGACGAAGACGGCCTCGCGATCGGCGTCGACCCCGCGGAACAGCGCGGTGACGGGGATGCCCAAGCCGGTGGCGAGGCGGCCGAGCGTGGTGAGGCTGCAGGAGGTCTGCGCGTTCTCGATCTTGGAGAGCATGGCCTTGGAAACGCCCACCCGGGCCGCCATCTCGGCGATCGACAGGCCCGCCGCCGTGCGGTACTCCCTGACCTGCCGCCCGATGACGACTTCGAGCCCCAGCTCCTGCGCCGCCTGCCCGGGGGCTACCTCCCGGTCGGGCATCGCGGCGGCACGGGCCTGGAGATCGGGGGAATCGGGATCAGTCGTCATACGGGCCATTCTGCCGTAACGGCGCCGTGTCCCGGCCGCGCCCCCGGCTTGGTGTGCGGTCGGGACACGGCGCGGCTCGGGCGCCGTGCGGTCCGGTGCGGGCGGAACACGGCGCGGCTCGAACCCGTGCGGTCCGGTGCGGTTCAGTGGCCGACTCCCGGACGGGCGGGGCGGATTCGGCCTCGCGGTCGCGGCCGGGCACGTACCCGCCGTTCCCCGGCCTTCCGGTGGCGGGCACCGTGCGGACGGCGGTTCCCACCGTCCGCACCGACGCTCGCGGCCACCGACCGGACACCCCGCGCGGCGACCCGCTCAGCCCGCCGGCTGCGCGGCGACGGCAGGCGCGGGGGCAGGCGTGGGGTGGAGCAGGTCGTACGCGCTCTCGGCGTGCAGGTGGCGGTCGACGCCGCCCTCCTCCACCTCGGGACGGACCCGCAGCCCCATCGTCCTGTCCAGCACCTTGGCGATCACCCAGGTGACGGCGAAGGAGTACAGCAGGACGGCGAAGGCGCCCACGGCCTGCTTGCCGAGCAGGGAGAAGCCGCCTCCGTAGAGGAGGCCGTCGACGCCGTTGGGGGCGTCCGAGGTGGCCAGCACGCCCACCAGCAGGGTGCCGGTGATGCCGCCGACGAGGTGGATGCCGACCACGTCGAGGGAGTCGTCGTAGCCGAGCCTGTACTTCAGGCCGACGGCGAGTGCGCAGACCGCGCCGCCGATGGCGCCCAGCGCCAGCGCGCCGACCGGGGACACCGCGCCGCAGGACGGGGTGATGGCGACCAGTCCGGCGATCGCGCCGGACGCGGCGCCCAGGCTCGTGGCATGGCCGTCGCGGAGCTTCTCCACGAGGAGCCAGCCGAGCATCGCGGAGCAGGTCGCGGTGAAGGTGTTGAGGACGACGACGGAGGCCGCGTTGGACGAGGTGAGCGCGGAGCCGCCGTTGAAGCCGAACCAGCCGAACCACAGCAGTCCCGCGCCGAGCATCACCAGCGGCAGGTTGTGCGGACGTTCCGTGGCGCCGCCCTTCTTCCAGCCCAGGCGCCGGCCGAGGACCAGGATCACCGCCAGGGCGGCGGCACCGGAGTTGATGTGGACGGCCGTACCGCCCGCGAAGTCGATGGCGCCGAGCTTGTTGACGATCCAGCCGCCGACCACGCCCTTGCCGTCGAAGGCGAACACCCAGTGCGCGACCGGCAGATAGACCAGGGTCACCCAGATACCGGTGAACGCCATCCAGGCGCCGAACTTGATGCGGTCCGAGATGGCCCCGCAGATCAGGGCGGCGGTCAGGGCCGCGAACAGGGCCTGGAAGGCGACGAAGACGGACAGGGGGATGGTCGCCTTCGGGTCGTCGGCCATGACGCCGCTCAGCCCGAAGTACTCGGTGACGTCGCCGAGCAGTCCCGCGCCCCCGATCGAGTCGCCGAACGAGGCCGAGAAGCCGTAGACGACCCAGATGCAGCCGACCAGGGCGACGGAGCCGAAGGTCATCATGATCATGTTGAGGACGCTCTTGGCGGCCACCATGCCGCCGTAGAAGAGTGCCAGCCCCGGCACCATCAGACAGACGAGGGCCGTACTGGCGAGCATCCAGGCGGTACTTCCGGTGTCCATGCGCACGCTCCGCGGAGTGGTCCAGTGGAAGGAAACAGTGTTTCGCCTCAGTAGACCGAGGGTGCGTTACGGGCCGCTCGCGCACCGCATTAAGGGTGGGTTTCAGCCGCTTCCCGGGCCGTGCGATCCAACCGGAACCGAGGATGCGGCTCGGCCCGGCCGGTGGCCAGGTCGGCGGCCATCGCCCCGATGAGCGGGGCGAACTTGGCGCCGTGGCCGGAGCACGGGGAGACGATCACGAGGGGGCCGTGGCGGTCGAGGACGAAGTCCTCGTCGGGGGTGGTCGTGTAGAGGCAGGTCGCCTCGGCGACCGGCTCCGGCACGAGGCCGGGCAGGCGGTCCCGCACGAAGTCCCGGATCCGGGCGCGGGAGGACGTGTCGACCACACCACTGCGGGTGCTGGCCGTGGTCGGGGTACCGCGGTCGTGTTCCGCGACCTTCACCGCCGGCGACCGGCCCCCGTCGCTGCCCGACGGCAGGCCGAAGACCTGCATCGTCGTGTCCTTGGAGACCAGGATGGGCCACAGGAGGTCCGGATCCCGTTGCCGGAAGTGGAAGACCTGCTGCTGGGTCACGCGCAACGGCGGCAGGGGGACGGGCAGACCGAGGCTGGGCAGCCAGGGACCGGCGGCGATCACGACCGTGTCCGCGATGATCTCCCGGCCGTCGTCCGTGCGCACCCGGGCCTTGCCCTCCGCGCCTGCCCCCTGGACGTCGATGCCCTCGACCCGGCGTCCGGTGAGCACCACGGCGCCCAGTTCGGTGGCCCGGCGTACACAGGCGGCGACCGTGGCGTCGGCGTCCACCACGCCCGCGTCCGGGTGGTACAGCGCCGGGCCGGTGAAGCGGATGTGCGGCCAGCGCGCCGCGGCCTCGTCCGGGTCCAGGAGTTCGTGCGGCACCCCGGACACCGCCAGTACGGCGGCCAGACCCACCGGATCGCGGCCCGAGCCGAGATCGAGGCCACCGGTCAGCCTCAGCAGGGAAGCCGAGGCGTCGCGCTCCAGCTCCCGCCATTCCTCTTGTGCCCGCCCGGTCAGCCGTACGTAGAGGGAGTCGGCGTACGCCCTCCGGAAGATCCGGGAGCTGCCGTGCGAACTGCCGCGCCGGTGGCCGATGTCGTACGCCTCGATCAGGGTGACCTCGTGGCCCCGGCGGGCGAGCTGCCAGGCGGTGGCCGCGCCCATGAGTCCGGCGCCGACGACGACGATCACAGCGCGGTTCCCGGGATCCAGTCGGTGCCCGCGAGCGGGACCCGGGCCATGGCGGCGGACTCGATGGTGAGGGCGACCAGGTCCTCGGGTTCGAGGTGGAGAAGGTGCGCCTTGCCACAGGCGCGGGCGAGGGTCTGGGCCTCCATGGTCATCACCCGGAGGAAGTTGGCCAGGCGGCGGCCTCCCTCGACCGGGTCCAGCCGGGCGGCGAGTTCCTCGTCCTGGGTGGAGATGCCGGCCGGGTCGCGGCCGTCCTGGTAGTCGTCGAAGTAGCCTGCCGCGGAACCCAGTCGCCGGTACTCGGCGTCGTACCTCGGGTGGTTGTCGCCGAGCGCGATCAGGGCGGCGGTGCCGATGGCCACGGCGTCCGCCCCGAGGGCGAGGGCCTTGGCCATGTCGGCGCCGGAGCGGATGCCACCGGAGACCACCAGCTGGACCTCGCGGTGGACGCCCAGCTCCTGGAGCGCGCGGACCGCCTGGGGCAGCGCCGCGAGGGTCGGGATGCCGACGTGCTCGATGAAGACGTCCTGGGTGGCCGCCGTGCCGCCCTGCATGCCGTCGACCACCACGACGTCGGCGCCCGCGTGGACGGCCAGCTTCACGTCGTAGTACGTCCGCGTCGCGCCGACCTTGACGTAGACCGGCTTCTCCCAGTCGGTGATCTCGCGCAGTTCGAGGATCTTGATGGCGAGGTCGTCGGGGCCCGTCCAGTCGGGGTGACGGGAGGCACTGCGCTGGTCGATGCCGACGGGCAGGGTGCGCATTCCGGCGACCCGTTCGGTGATCTTCTGGCCGAGGAGCATGCCGCCGCCGCCGGGCTTGGCACCCTGGCCGAGGACGACCTCGATCGCGTCGGCGGCCCGCAGGTCGTCGGGGTTCATGCCGTAGCGGGACGGCAGGTACTGGTACACCAGGTGCTTGGAGTGGCCGCGCTCCTCGGGGGTCATCCCGCCGTCGCCGGTGGTCGTGGACGTGCCCGCCTCCGACGCTCCCCTGCCGAGCGCCTCCTTCGCCTGCGCGGACAGGGCGCCGAAGCTCATGCCGGCGATGGTGACCGGGGTGGCCAGGCGCAGCGGGTTCTTCGCGTGGCGGGTGCCGAGGACGACGTCCGTGTCGCAGCGTTCGCGGTAACCCTCCAGCGGATAGCGGGACATGGAGGCGCCCAGCAGCAACAGGTCGTCGAAGTGCGGGAGTTTCCGCTTGGCGCCCCAGCCGCGGATGTCGTAGACGCCGGTGTCGGCGGCGCGCTGGATGGCGTGGATGGTGGCGCGGTCGAAGGTGGCCGACTCGCGCAGGCCCTGGGATGCGAGGTCCATGGTTGAACTCCCTCAGTACGCCGATGAGTTGTCGGTCTTGAAGTGGTACAGCCGACGGGCGGAGCCGTAGCGGCGGAAGTCGGCGGGGTCCTCGTCGCGCTCGGCCGCCTTGAGCAGTCCGGCGAGTTCGGTGAGGTGTTCGTCGCGCATGTCCTTCTGCACGCAGTCGGCGCCGAGGGACCTGACCGTGCCCCGGACGTAGATGCGGGCCTCGTAGAGGGAGTCGCCGAGGGCGTCGCCCGCGTCGCCGCACACGACGAGGCGTCCGGCCTGTCCCATGAAGGCGCCCATGTGACCGATACCGCCGCCGACCACGATGTCCACGCCCTTCATGGAGATCCCGCAGCGGGCGGAGGCATCGCCGTCGATCACCAGCAGGCCGCCGTGCGCGGTGGCGCCCGCGGACTGGGAGGCGTTGCCGCGCACCCGGACCGTGCCGGACATCATGTTCTCGGCGACTCCGGTGCCGGCGTTGCCGTGGATCGTGACGTCGGCGCGCTGGTTCATTCCGGCGCAGTAGTAGCCGACGTGGCCCTCGACGACGACCGTGTGGTCCTCGCGGACGCCGCAGGCCACGGCGTGCGCGCCGCGCGGGTTCAGGATCCGCCAGGAGGTGGCGTCCGTGGTGTGCAGGGCCTGGTTGAGCTCCCGTACGGGGGTCTCGGCGAGGTCGATCAGCGTCGCCATACGTACACCTCTTCCGGCTCGGGTTCGAAGATGCGGGCGTGCTCGATGCCCGGGAGGACGTCCAGGGCCCGGTACTCGGAGGCCATGGCCACCCAGGCGTCGGTCTCGGCGACCATTGCGGGCTTGCAGGCGATGGCGTCGCGGACGACGGCGAAGGAGTCGGCCGTGGACACGAGCAGCGTGTAGAAACCGTCGAAGCGTTCGCACAGCAGCTTGAGTGCCTTCTCCAGGTCGGCGCCCTGTTCCAGCTGCTGGGCGACGAAGCGGGCGCCCACCTCGGAGTCGTTCTCACTGTCGAAACGCACGCCCTGAGCGCGCAGTTCACGCCGGATGGTGGCGTGGTTGGCGAAGGAGCCGTTGTGCACCAGGCACTGGCCCGGGCCGACCGAGAAGGGATGCGCGCCCTCGGCCGTGACGGCGGACTCGGTGGCCATGCGGGTGTGGCCGACGCCCTGCCAGCCGGACACCCCTTCCAGCCCGAAGGACCGCGCCAGCTCGACGGGGTCTCCGGTGCCCTTGAGTACGGCCATGTCCGTGCCGGAGCCGATGACGGTGGCGTGGGGCAGCGCACGGGCCACGGCGGCGAGCAGGTCGGCGACCGGCAGGTCGGCGTGCACCACGGTGGTGGCGTCGGCGGCGACAGCGACGGTCCCTGGCAGGCCGGCTTCCACCTCGGTGGGCGTGGTCCCCAGCAGGGAGACGACGGCGCGCCCCGGGGGCGAGAGGACGGGGTCGCCGTAGACCGCGACGCCCGCGGAGTCCGGGCCGCGCTCGACGACCTGGCCGAGCATCGCGGTCAGCAACTCGCCGAGCCTGGGTTCGAGGGAGGGGTCCCGTAGATGGAGCCCGACGATTCCGCACATGCGGCTTCTCCTCTTGTTGCTTCTCTGACTTCTCTGGCTTCTCTGGCTTCTCTGGCTTGGTGGGGAACAGGGGTCAGAAGGCGGTGAGGTACCGGTCCAGTTCCCACGCGCCGACCGTGGAGTGCCAGTCGAAGAACTCCTCGCGCTTGAGATCGGCGAAGTACCGGCTCACCCCCGGCCCGGCCGCGTCCAGGGCGCCGCTGATCACGTCGTCCGCCTGGAGCGCCTCGACCGAGTGCAGCAGCGTGGGCGGCAGCTCGTGCCCCTTGCCGCCGGCGCCCGGCTCGCCCGGGTCGAGGCCGCGTTCGATGCCGTCGAGCCCGGCGGCCAGGGCGGCGGCAGCGGCGAGGTAGGGGTTGGCGGCGCCGTCGCCACCGCGCAGTTCGATGCGATTGCCGTCGGGGACGCGGATGAAGTGGGTGCGGTCGTTGCCGCCATAGCCCGCGATCCGCGGTGACCAGGTGGCGCCGGAGCGGGTGGCGGTGGCCCCGGTCCGCTTGTACGAGTTGACGGTGGGCGCGATGACGGCCTGCAGCGCCCGCGCGTGCTCGACGATTCCGGCGACGAAGGAGTAGGCGAGCGGTGAGAGGCCGAGACCACGGGCGTCCGCCGGGTCCGGGAAGGCGGGCTGGTCGCCCCGCCACAGCGACATGTGCAGATGCATGCCGGTGCCCGTCCGGTCGGTGAACGGCTTCGGCATGAAGGTGGCGGTCATGCCGCGCTGTTCGGCGAGGACCGACACCAGATACCGCATGGTGATGACCCGGTCGGCGGTGGTGAGGGCGTCGGCGTGCTTGAAGTTCTGCTCGAACTGGCCGTTGCCGTCCTCGTGGTCGTTGGCGTAGTTGCCCCAGCCGAGGCTGTTCATCGCGGTGGAGACAGCGGCGAGGTGGTCGTACATCCGGGTCAGCCCGCGCGCGTCGTAACACGGCTGCGGCGCCGTGTCCCTGACGTCGGCGACGCTGAGCACGCCGTGCTCGTCCCGGTTGACCAGGAAGTACTCGACCTCGGCGCCCACGGACAGCGACAGGCCGTGGCCCGCGGCCCGCTCCAGCAGGCTGCGCAGGATGACGCGCGGTGCGTACGGCCACGGTTCGCCTTCCACGTGCGGGTCGCAGTGCACCAGGGCGAGGCCCGGCTTCACGAAGGGGATCGGGGTGTACGAGGCGGCGTCGGGCCGGGCGACGACGTCCGGGTCGCTGGGCTGCTGACCGAGCGCGCCGGCCGCGTACCCGGCGAAGCCGACGCCCTCGTCACGCAGTTCCTCGACGGCCTGCGCCGGGACGAGCTTGGCGCACGGCTTGCCGGTCAGGTCGACGAAGACGGCGAGGATGAACTCGATGCCGTCGGCGCGGACCAGCTCGGCGAGATCGGGTGCGTCCGTTTCCAGGTGGGTCGTCATGGGGCCCTCCTCGCTGGTGGACACCTAGCGTCCACTGATGAGAATCATCGTTTCATGCAAGTGGACCCGCTGGGTGTTACGGCGATATGACTGCGAGGAAAGCTCCCTGTAAGGAGAGGCGGTCCGGGCCTGCGAGCCGAAAGGCCGGGACTCGCCCGGGAGACAGGACCCGGCCTCGGCATACCGTCAGGCCGTGACCCGCAGGCACCTCCACCCCGCAGGCACCTCCGCCGCCGCCCACCGGAACTCGCCGACCACACGGAGCACTCGCAAGTCAGCCCTTGTTGAGAGACCTGGACATATGGTGCAAGTCGATATGAACCCGCGTAGCCGCATCGCCACAGTCGTGCCTCAGAAACCCTGGAGCCGCGACCACGGCCTTGACCTCGACGTACGCGGTGGCAGTCCGAGTTTCCCGACCTGTCCAAACGGCTCGCCCACCTCCGTCCGCCCGTCCCTCCAGGTGAGGGCGGAGACCGAAGGTGTCGCTGACACCGCGGGCGCCGGCCAACACCCCGCGTCCGCACTGACCGACCTGCCGGGTCGACGAGCGGGAGAAGGCCGACAGCCCCGCCCGCCGGCCCGTGCCGCTCCAGCGGCTGCTGGTCGACGACACCTGGGCCCGCGTTCGGCCGGGGACGTCAGGGGGGAGTTGGCCGTCGAGCGCGAGCAGCGTCTGAAGTGCCTGGCCAACCCGGACGGTTGAGCGTTCTCCCTCAGTCCTCGTCGATCACCAGACCCTTGGCGGCGAGGAGCGGTGTCAGGTTGCAGATGTCGATGACGGTCCTGCCCGCCCGGTAGGCGGAGATGTAGCCGTCCTCGGCGTCGACCCGCTCCTGGGACGCCACCGCCACCTCCGCGGCGTCCTCGCGGCGCACGACCACGACACCGTCGGCGTCCGCGCGGATCACGTCGCCGGGGCGGACGAGCTGGCCGCCGACGGTGATGGGCTCGCACATGGGTCCGACGGTCTCCTTGACGGTGCCCTTGATGCAGACGCTGTGGGAGAAGACCGGGAAGCCGAGGGCCCGCAGGTCCTCGGTGTCCCGGACGCCGGTGTCGGTGACCAGGCCCGCGATCCCCTTGGACTGGCAGGCGTTGGCGAGGACGTCGCCGAAGGAGCCGGCCTCGCGGTAGGCGCCGGCGGAGACGACGATGACGTCGCCGGGGCGGGCGTAGGCGATGGCGGTCTGGAGCATGAGGTTGTCGCGGGGTGCGCACTGGACCGTGAAGGCGGGGCCGCAGACGGACATGCGGTGGTCCACGGGTTTGATGGTCGAGTCGAGGGCGCCGAGCCGTCCCTGTGCCTCGTGGATGGTGGCCGAGGAGTAGGCGCCGAGGCGTTCGACGAGTTCCGGGGCGGGGCGGTCGAACTTGGTGCTGACGCGGATCATGACGGCCTCTCGGACAGGGTGGCGCAGGCGGCTGTGATCCGTGCGCAGGCTTCGGTGAGGATCTCCGTGGAGGTGGCGAAGGAGATCCGGAAGTAGCCGGGGGCTCCGTACGCGGATCCGTGGATCACCGCCACCTGCTGGTCCTCCAGAAGGTGGCGGGCGAAGTCCTCGTCGTTCTCGATCCGGGTGCCCGCCGGGGTGAACCTGCCCAGGTACGGCCGGCAGTCGACCAGGACGTAGAAGGCTCCGCTCGGGGTGGTGCAGCTCAGGCCCGGTGTCTCGCCGATGAGTTTGACGGTGGTGTCGCGTCGCGTCCGGTAGACGTCGACGGTCTCCCGTACGAAGTCCTGCGGACCTGCCAGCGCGGCGGCGGCCGCGGCCTGGCTGACGGAGGACGGGCAGGAGGAGATCTGCGACTGGAGGGTGTTGATCGCGGCCACCAGATCGACGGGGCCCGCGCCGTAGCCGATGCGCCAACCCGTCATGGCGTAGGTCTTGGAGACGCCGTTGGTGAGGAACACCCGGCCGGCCAGGCGGGGTTCTGCGGCCGCGAGCGACGGGTGGTCGCCGTCGTCGTACCAGATCTCGTCGTAGATCTCGTCGGTGAGGACACGGACGTGCGGGTGGTCCAGCAACACCTCGGCGAGTGCGCGGAGTTCGCCGGTGCTGTAGGCGGATCCGGTGGGGTTTCCGGGGGTGTTGAGGACGACCCAGCGGGTGCGCTCGGTGAGCGCCCCGCGCAGCCCGTCCGGGGTCAGCTTGAAGCCGTCCGACTCCGGGCAGTCGACGATGACGGGCGTGCCGTCGTTGGCGCGGACCATGTCGGGGTACGACACCCAGTACGGGGCCGGGATCACGACCTCGTCGCCCTCGTCCAGCGTGGCCGTCAGGGCGAGGAAGATGACCTGCTTGGCCCCGCCGCCGACCGTGATCTGCGCGTCGGTGTACACGAGGCCGTGGCGGCGCCGGAGCCGGTCGATGATCGCGGTGCGCAGGGCCGTGGTGCCGTTGACGGGGGTGTACTTGGTCTCTCCCGCCTCGATCGCCCGGATCGCGGCGGCCTTGACGTGCTCGGGGGTGTCGAAGTCGGGCTCGCCGACGGTCAGGTCGTGGATGGCCAGACCCTGGCTCTTCAGTTCCCTCACCCGCTGCGCCGCCGCCACGCTGGGCGAGGGGTTGATCCGGCGGACCCTCTTGGCCGTATCCATGTGCTCAGCCCTCCCGGCGCTCGAAGTTCAGGCCGCCGGGGACCTGGAAGGTGGGCAGGATCTCGATGTGGCCGATGTTGACGTGCCGGGGTGAGTCGACGGCGAACTCGATGGCGTCGGCGATGTCCTCGGGCTTGAGGGACTCGTAACCGTCGTAGAACTGCCGCTGTGCCTCCTCCATGTCGCCGAGGAGCCGGCCGAAGATCTCCGTCTCGACGCGGCCGGGGCAGATCTCGGTGACGCGGAGCCGCTTGCCGTACCCGTCGACCCGCAGCTGGCGGGAGAGGGTGTGCACGGCCGCCTTGGTGGCGTGGTAGATCGTGTTGCCGCCGAAGTTGTAGACGCCGGCGATGGAGCTGATGTTGACGATGTGGCCGAGGTCGCGCTCCACCATGCCGGGCATGAGCAGGCGTACCAGGTGCAGGACCGCCTGGATGTTGACGGCGATCTGCTCGTCGACGGCGAACTCGTCGGCGGTCAGGATGTTGCCGGTACGCGAGACGCCCGCGTTGTTCACCAGGACGTCGATCTCCAGGCCGTCCAGAACGGCGGCCAGCGCTTCGGTGTCGGTGATGTCCACGGCGTGCGGAACGCAGCCGGTGGCGTCGGCGAGGGCCGCCAGTCGTTCGGCGTTGCGGGCCACAGCGTGGACTTCGAGTCCACGCTTGGCCAGGCGTTCCACAACCGCGGCTCCGATTCCGGTGGATGCTCCCGTGACGAGGGCGGTCCTGTAGTCGGAGATGGGCATGCGGGTGCTCCTTGTTCTGTGGGGGTTTCCTTGCGGGCGGTCAGACGTCGCGCAGGGGCAGGTGGGCCCGGTCCTTGACCCGTGAGACGGCGACGAGGGTGCCGAGCGCGGTGAGGACGGCGTAGTAGGCCGGCACGTGGACGTCACCGGTGCGGGCGATGAGGTAGGTCATCAGCAGCGGGGCGGTGCCGCCGAAGAGGGCGGCGGAGACGTTGTAGCCCAGGCCGTAGGCGGAGTAGCGGACCCGGGTGGGGAAGAGTTCGACGAGCAGGATGTGGATGACACCGGTGTGCCCGGCGAACACGGCGGCCATGAGACACGCGCCGAGGACGGCGAGCGCGACGTTGCCGGTGCCGATGAGGAGGTAACAGGGGATGCCGACGACGGCCATGGCGACCGCGGCACCGGCGATGACCTTCTTGCGGCCCAGCCGGTCGGAGAGCCGGCCCATGTACGGGATGGCCAGACAGATCACGACCAGGCTGGAGGCGGTGACGAGGAGGCCCTGGACCTTGCTGAAGTGCAGCTCGGTGCTCATGAAGGTGGGCATGTAGGTGAACAGGACGTAGTAGCCGGAGCCGTTCATCAGGGGGATGAACAGGGCCAGCAGCATGGCGCGGCGGTGCTCGGCGGAGGTGAAGGCCTCCTTGAGGGGGTTCTTCGACAGGCCGCCCTCTTCTTGCAGGCGGGTGAAGTTGGGCGTGTCGCTGATCCGCTTGCGGATGTAGATGCCGGTGATGCCGAGCGGTACGGCGAGCAGGAAGGGGATGCGCCAGCCCCAGGACTCCATGCGTTCGGCACCCAGTCCGCTGGTCATGGCGGCGGCGATCAGGGTGCCGGTGAGCAGGGAGAGGAAGGAGGCGATCTGGGCGTAGCTGGTGTACAGGCCGCGCTTGCCCTCGGGGGCGTGTTCGGCGAGGAAGCTCATCGCGCCGGACGCCTCGCCGCCGACGGAGAAGCCCTGGGCGACGCGGAGCAGGATGAGCAGTGCGGGGGCGGCGATGCCGATGCTCGCGTAGGTGGGCAGGATGCCGATGGCGGCGGTGGCGAGGCTGATCAGCATGATGACGAAGACCAGCATGCGCTGGCGGCCTATGCGGTCGCCGAGGTGGCCGCAGATGAGGCCGCCGAGCGGGCGGAAGAAGAAGGAGACGGCGTAGCCGAGGAAGACGAGCTGGACGGCGTTCTCGGAGCCGGGGAAGAAGACGGCGGCCAGGGTGCCGGCCATGAAGCCGAAGATGCCGTTGTCGTAGAGCTCGGCGAAGATGCCGACGCAGCCGGCGAGGGTGATCTTCCTTGCTGTACTCGGATCGACGGTGTTGGGAACGGGTTGAGCGGCGGCCACTGTGCTCATGGCGTCTCCTGACGTGTGCAGGGCGGGGATGAGGGGGCTCGGCTCGGTGCGGGCGGGCCGTTGGGGGCGGCTGGGTGTCAGCCGCTGACGGGGACGGGGATGCGGAGAGTGTCGAAGACGGTGCGGACACGGACCGTGAGTGCGTCGATGGCGGTGCGCCGGGCGCGGTGGGCGGCGACCGCCTGGGCGAGGGTGCGGTGGCGGAAGCGGACGCTCTGGCCGGGACGGACCTGGCCGAGAGCGGACAGGCCGGTGGCGGTGACGACGGCGAGGACGGGGTAGCCGGCCGTGACACCGCGGCCTCGGTGCAGCACGAGGAGTTCTTCCCCGGTGGGCACCTCTACGGCGCCGACGGGCACGCCGCGGGAGAGGACCTCGCCGCTGGTGGTCCGGCGGGGCAGCGGGGTGTCGGTGCGCAGCCGCAGGCCGATGTGGTTGCTCTGCGGGCTCACGGTGAAGGGTGTGCCGTACAGGCGGGAGGCGCTGTCGCCGAAATCGGCCCGGTCGGGGCCGTCGGTGACGTCGATGGTCCAGCCGCCGTCGGTGAACGGGGCGGCGGGGGCCCGCAGCCTGAAGAGCGGGATGCGGGAGTAGGGGTGGTCCAGGGGCGGGCAGGCCGTGCGGAGGGTGAGTTCGTCGCCGGCGCGCAGGGCGGGGCCGAAGCCCAGGACGGTGTCGGGGGCGCAGCTGCCCTGGAGGTAATCGGCCTCGAACGAGCCGAGCACGGCCAGGTAGACGCGCAGCCCGACGCGGATGTCGCTGACGCGAAGGGTCTCGCCGGCCCGGACGGACACCGGCTCCCACTGGGAGTGGTCCGTACCGTCGACGGTGAGCCGTGCGGGCGCCCCGGTGACGGCGACGAGGATGTCGGTGGACGGGGTGCAGGCGAAGTCGAGTGCCGTGATCTCCAGGAGCGGGACGCGTTCGTCGTTGCCGCACAGGACGTTGGCGACGCGGGCCGAGTACTGGTCGAGGGCCCCGTTGACGGGCAGGCCCTGGTGGGAACGGCCGACGCGGCCGAGGTCCTGCACCGTGGCGAGGCCCGAGGCGTTGATGGTGAGGGTGTCAGCCATGGCAGGCCGCCAGGGGCAGGTCCACGAGGTCGTCCCACTGGTCCGGGGTGATGGGGACGAACCGGAAGGTGTCGCCGGGCCGGTAGGGGGTCAGCGGATCGTCGTGCAGGTCGAGGACGCGGACCGGGGTCCGTCCGAGCAGGGGCCAGCCGCCGGGCGAGGGCATCGGGCAGATCACCGCCTGCCGGCCGGCGACGGCGACCGAGCCGGGATCGACCCGGGTGCGAGGCGAGGCCAGGCGCGGCACGGGTACCGGGAAGGGCGGTCCGTCCATCATGGGCGATCCGGCGGGCGCGCCGAGGCAGCGCACGGTGAGATCGGATCCGGAGTGGAGTTCGACGACCTCGCGCTCCGTCAGGCCGAGTTGAGCGGCGACCTCGGGCAGATCGGGGCCGAACGCGCCGCCGTAGACGACGGGGACCAGGAAGCGCCGGGGCGCCGCGGCCGACCGGGGGCCGGTGCCGAGGCGTCCGGCCTCGTGCCACAGGACACGGCGGACGGTGTCGTGGTCGATGTCGGCGCAGTCGAACTCCACGAGCAGGGCGTCGTACGTGGGGACGAGGCCGTGCACACCGTGGAGCCGTAGGGTGTCGAGGGCGTCGGCCAGGCCGTGGACGAGTCGCCAGGCCGGCTCGGCGTCGAGGCCGACCGCCTTCGCGACAAGGGCGGAGTCACCGCAGTCCGTGATGGTGAGGTGACCGTTCACCCGCGGAGCCCCGTCCCGCTCAGTACGTCGTCGAGCCGGGCGAACTCCACACCTGCCGCGAGGAGTTGCTCGCGGATCCGGCGGGCGAGCGCGAGCGCTCCCGGAGTGTCCCCGTGCAGGAGGACGGTGTCGCAGTCGATCGGCAGGTCCGTTCCGTCCGCACTGCGGATCACGCCTTCGGTGACCATGCGCACGGTCCGCAGGGCGATCTCGTCCGCGTCATGGATCACGGCTCCGGGTTCGGAGCGCGGCACGAGGGTGCCGTCCCCGCGGTAGGCGCGGTCGGCGATCCCCACGACGCCCACGCGCAGTCCGCGTTTCCGCGCCGCGTCGGCGAGTTCGCCGTCCTGCGCGAGGACGATCAGCGACTCGTCCAGCGAGGCGACGGCGTCCACGACGGCCTCGGCGTAGTCGGCGCGTACGGCGACCAGGTTGCCCAGGCGGCCGTGCGGGGCGACGTGCCGCACCCGGGTGCCGTGCGCGACGGCGAACGCCTGGAGCGCGCCGACCTGGTACAGCACGTCCGTCCGTACCTCGTCCGGCGTCAGATCCATCGCGCGGCGGCCGAAGCCCACGAGGTCGGGGAAGCTGGGATGGGCGCCGACGGCCACCTGCTTCTCGACGCAGGTCCGGACGGTGGTGTCCATGATGCGCGGATCGCCGGCGTGGAATCCGCAGGCGACGTTGGCGGAGGTCAGCAATTCCAGTAGTGCTTCGTCGTCGCCCATGGTGTAGGCGCCGAATCCCTCGCCGAGATCGGCCACGAGATCGACCATGCGGGTCATGACGCCCTCCAGGGAAAGGAAATCAAAAAGGATCAGCAGCGTCTTCGCAGCGACGCCTCGCCGGGAAAGAATGAATTCCCGGTACCTGAGCTTCTCCGGTGGTACCGGACCGGCCCAGCGGGATGTTTCCCACAACGTAGTGCGCCGCTCACCAGGCCACCAATACACGTTTACTTTGGCGTTATCGTGGACCGCTATGACACCGCTCACACCCGCGGCTCCCTACGATGAGGCTCCGCTCGACCGAAGGGCCCCCGCATGGACACCAGACGTCTCTACTCCTTCATCAAGATCGTCGACGCGGGGAGCATCACACGCGCGGCCGACATCCTGCACATCGCGCAGCCGGCGCTGAGCCAGCAACTGTCGGCGCTGGAAGCGCAGTTCGGACAGCAGTTGCTGATCCGCAGCAAGCGCGGGGTCGCGCCGACCGAGGCCGGCCGGGCGCTGTACCGGCATGCCCAGCTGATCCTCAGGCAGGTGGACCTGGCGCATGCCGCCGTCGGGATCTCGGGCCGGGCGCCCGCGGGCAGCGTGTCGGTGGGGCTCGCGCCGTACAGCATGGGCGCGGCGCTCGCGCTGCCACTGCTGAAGAGCGTGCGCGAGCGGTACCCCGACATCCTGCTGCACATCAACGAGAACTTCGGCGGTGTGATCAGCGAGGCGATCATGACCGGGCGGATGGACATGGCCTTCATCTACGGCGCCGGACCGCTGCGCGGCGTGCAGTTCGAACCGGTGCGCTCGGAGGATCTGTTCCTGATCGGCGCGCCCGGCGGCGCGGTGCCGCACGGGGAGGGCGAGGTGAGCCTGGCGGACCTCGCGGAGGTGCCGCTGCTGCTGCCGAGCCGGATCCACACGATCCGGCAGGTGGTGGACTCCGCCTTCCAGCAGGCGTCGATCGGGCCGCGGGTGGTCGGTGAGGTCGAGTCCGCCCTGACCCTCGTGAACGCGGTGGACGCGGACCTCGGTGCCACCGTCCTGCCCTGGTCGGCGGCCCGGGCGATCCTCGACCTGCGCTCGCTCGTGGTACGGCGGATCGTGAGTCCGGTGATCCGGGTGCAGCTTTCCATGGTGACCTCGGACAACCAGCCGCTTTCCGAACCCGCGCTGGCCGTGCACGACCTTTTCCTGGAACTAGTCACCGCATTCGACGCGCCCACCGACGTACCCACCGAATCCGGTCCGGACGATAAGGAGAACCAATAACGTCACATCGAACCGCTATTTGTTGCCTTCGCGTTTCGTCGTTAGCTTCCTCTCCATGGTTCTCTCCGCAGCTCCCTCCATGAATAAGCGTGTGCTCCTCACCCGTGCGAATCTGCCCGGCCACGGCCCGGCCCGGCTGTCCGAGGCGGCGGACGTGGTCGCCCTGCGGGGAAGCGACAAGCCCTCCCCCGCGCAGCTCGCCGAGTCGGCGCCGGGCGTCGATGCGATCCTGGCGCTGGGCAACGACCCCGTCGACGCCGCGCTCATGGACGCCGCTGGTCCCTCGCTGGAGGTGGTCGCGCTGGCGAGCATGGGCTTCGACAACGTCGACCGGGCCGCCGCGGCCGAGCGCGGCATCGTGGTCACCCACACCCCGGGAGTGCTCGCGGAGACCACCGCCGACCTCACGTTCGCCCTGATCCTGGCCGCCCGCCGCCGGCTCCCGGCCGCAGGCGCGAGCCTCGCCGCAGGCTCCTGGGACGTGTTCCGGATGGATGACTATCTCGGCCTCGACATCCATGGCGCCACCCTGGGTCTGATCGGCTACGGCCAGATCGGCCGCGCGGTGGCCCGCCGCGCCCGGGGCTTCGGCATGCGCGTGCTGCACCACGACCCGTACGCCACGGGCGGCGAGGAGTTGTCGACGGCGGTGAGCCTGGCGACGCTGCTGGCCGAGTCCGACGTCGTCTCGCTGCACGTGCCGCTCACCGAGCAGACCCGACACCTCGTCTCGGTCCGGGAGCTGGCCGCCATGAAGCCCACGGCCACCCTCGTCAGCACCGCACGCGGCGGTGTCGTGGACGAGCAGGCCCTGCTGGACGCCGTACGGTCGGGCCGGCTGCACTCCGCCGGGCTCGACGTCTACGAACGCGAGCCGATGGGGCGGGAGTTGTCGCCGCTGGTGGCCGAGGAGCGGATCGTGACACTCCCCCACATCGGCTCGGCGACGGAGTCCACCCGGACCGCCATGGTCGACCTCGCCGTCGACAACATCCTGGACGTCCTCGCCGGCCGTCCCGCACGCACCCCGCTGCCCGGCACTCCGGCCTCCCCCGCGAAGGTACGAGTATGAGCCATCGCCTCTTCGACATCTCCGGAAAGACCGCCCTGGTCACCGGTTCCAGCCGCGGCATCGGCAAGGCCCTCGCCAAAGGCCTGCTGGAAGCCGGCTGCACGGTAGTCCTCAACGGCCGCCACGGTACGGCCCTCGAAGCGGCCCGCAAGGAACTCGCCGTCGACTTCGGCGACCTGGTCCGCACGGCGGCCTTCGACGTCACCGACTCGGCGCAGGTCCGGGCGGGCGTCGCGCGGGTCGAGGACGAAGTCGGGCCGATCGACATCCTCGTGAACAACACCGGCGTCCAACACCGCGCCCCGCTCCTCGACTTCACCGACGAGGACTGGCAGCGGCTCCTTGCCACCAACCTCACCAGCGCGTTCCTCGTCGGCCGCGAGGTCGCCCGGCGGATGGCTCCCCGGGGTCACGGCAAGATCGTCAACATCTGCTCGCTGCAGAGCGAGGCGGTCCGGCCGGGCATCGCCCCCTACTCGGCCACCAAGGGCGGCCTGAAGATGCTCACCAAGGGCATGTGTGCCGATCTCGGCCCGCTCGGCATCCAGGTCAACGGCATCGGCCCCGGCTACTTCGACACCGAGCTGACCTCGGCGCTCGTCGCCGACGACGAGTTCAGCGCCTGGGTCCGGGGGCGGACCCCGGCCGGCCGCTGGGGCGACGTCGGCGACCTCGTCGGCGCGCTGATCTTCCTCGCCTCTCCCGCCTCCGACTTCGTGGGCGGGCAGGTGCTGTACGTCGACGGCGGCATGCTCTCCGTCCTGTGACCTGTTCTGCGCCCCTTCCTGCGACCTCTAGGAGCCCCATGCACGCGTGTGTCGTCCACGGAGCCGGCGATCTGCGGATCGAGGAGCGGCCCTACGACGGTCCCGGACCCGGTGAGATCGCGGTCACCGTCGCCCTCGGCGGAATCTGCGGATCCGACCTGCACTACTACCGCCACGGCCGTGTCGGTGACTTCGCCGTCCGCGAGCCGATGGTGCTCGGCCACGAGATCGTCGGCCACGTCGCCGCCCTCGGGCCGGGCACCGCGGGACCCGCCGTGGGCACCCCGGTGGCGGTCCACCCGGCCACCCCGTGCGACCAATGCGCCGAATGCTCCGCGGGCCGCCGCAACATCTGCGCGAACGCCCGCTACCTCGGCAGTGCCGCCCGCACGCCGCACGTCCAGGGCGGCTTCGCCCGGCTCATCACCGCGCCCGCCGCACAGATTCGCGTGCTGCCGCCCGAACTCGCCTTCAACCGAGCGGTATTGGCCGAGCCCCTGTCGGTGGCCCTGCACGCCGTGCACCGGGCCGGCGACGTGGCCGGCAGGCGGGTGCTGGTCACCGGGGCCGGGCCGATCGGCTGCCTGGTGACCGCCGTCCTGCGCCACCGCGACGCCGCCGAGGTGGTCGTGAGCGACCTCCTTGACACCCCGCTGCGCATCGCCGCGGCCTCGGGGGCCACCGCCACGGTCCGGGCCGACGCGCCCGGGGGCGAAGCCTGGGCGGAGCCGTTCGACATCGCCGTGGAGGCGTCCGGAGCACCCGCGGGCCTGCGGACCTGTGTCGAGCGGGTGCGCCGCGGCGGCACGGTCGTCCTCCTCGGTCTGCTGCCACCCGGTGAGGTCCCTCTGCTCGGCAACGTCGCCGTGACCCGCGAACTGGAGTTGCGCGGCGCATTCCGCTTCGACACCGAGTTCGACGAGGCGATCGCTCTGCTGGCCCAGGGTCTGCCCGTCGACGCGATCGTGACCCACACGTTCCCGCTCGCCGAGAGCAGAGCCGCCTTCGACATCGCCCACGACCGGGCCATGGCCTCCAAGGTGCTGCTGGACCTGAGCGGGGCGTGAGCGGGACTTCCGCAACCCCGGGTCGCTTCCAGGGCGATCCCATCCGGTCCAGCAGCAGGGCCGCTACGGAGGGCATCAGCCGCCGCGGAGGTTGGTGAAGGTGTACGCCGAGGCGCGGCCGAAGCAACGCAGTTCGATGGGACAGGGCTCCGCGAAGAGCGCGGCGAGCTTCACCGCTGCCCGCAGGGAGATCCTGAACATACTGCGCCGGGGCGGCAAAGCAGCCGAGGACAGCCTGATCGCAGGGTGCGGCGCGGCTGTTCTCCGCCGCGCCGCACCCGACGTCCGGGGCAGGAGACCCATCGCGCGGGCCGCCCTCCCGTGGCCCAGCAGCATGACATCTCTGCACGTACGAGGAAGCCGGCCGACTCGTCTCCGCACCTGCCCCAGGCCCTTCAGCGGCCTGACGGGCTTTCAGCCCGTGCGCCATTCGTGCGTCACGCCACAAGAGCCAACGGGCTCCGTCACCGTCACGCGCCCCTCCCCCTCAGACCGCGTTTGAGATCTGCCGTGCCCCGTTGCTGGAGTGGTCGTTGAGCATGCGGTGAGCGGTGCTGGGGATGGGTATCCGTCGGACTTGACGGACGAGCAGTGGGCGTTGGTGGAGCCGCTGCTGCCGCCGGCGAGGGTGGGGCCGAAGGGCGGACGGCGGGAGAAACATCCGCGGCGGCGGATCGCGGATGCGATCTTCTATGTGATGCGGACCGGGTGTGCCTGGCGGCAGCTGCCGAAGGACTTCGCGCCGTGGCCGACGGTGTACTGGTACTTCACGTGGTGGCACGACGATGGAACGGTCGAACGCATTCATGACGCCCTGCGCGCAAAGGTCCGTGAAGCAGAGGGCCGCAACGCCGAACCGAGCGCGGGCCTGATCGACTCGCAATCCGTTCGTACTGCCGACACCGTTCCCGCCTCCACCAGGGGATTCGACGCGGGTAAGAAGGTCAAGGGCCGCAAGCGGTTCATCGTCACCGACACCCTCGGTCTGCTGCTGGCCGTGCACGTGGTCGCGGCGAGCGTCCAGGACCGCGACGGCGGCCGCCGTCCGCTGCTGTGGACCCGGCTCGACCACCCCGGTGTCAGGAAGATCTGGGCGGACCAGGGCTTCGCCGGCCGCCTGGTCGACTGGACCACCAGCATGCTCGGCCGCCAACTGGAGATCATCCGGAAAACCCCCGGTCAGCGGGGCTTCCAGGTGCAGCCGAAGCGGTGGGCGGTTGAGCGCACGCTGTCGTGGATCACCGCACACCGTCGCCTCGCCCGCGATTACGAGGCCAGTCCTGCCTGCTCCGAGACGATGATCCGCTGGGCGATGATCGGCATCATGGTTCGCCGTCTGACGCGCGGTTGCCCCGCGAAGCGGCCGGGACCACGCCTCCTCACGCGGCAGCCGCCCTCGTAGAAGGTGCGATCACAACGGCCGCGCCGAGCGCCTATAGGGCCAGGAATCTTCCGGTCTCCTGCGTCAAGGACGGCGGCAGATCGGTCAACTCCGAGACGATCACGCCCAGTTCTCGGCCGAGCTCGGGCCACTCGTTCCAGACGGCTGGGCTTCTGGTCACAACGGCGGACAGTAGATCGCCCTCGTACATGTCGCCCTCGGCCATCGGATCGTCGCGCAGAACCTCCAGCGCAAGCGGCAGCAGATAGCCGAGTCCCACGTCCTGCCCGATCAGCAGACGCATGCCCTCAACGGTCAGCTCGCCGATCGGCCGACGCCGCAACTCATGCACCGTCGAAACGAGACGACTTGCATCAGCCGGCGGGGCCGGCCAACAGTTGCGCTCAAGCTCCTCCAAGGAGCGGTCACGGTCTACGAGTCGAGTCACCGGTCGATCGTCCCACGCTGCAGATCTCAAACGCGGTCTCAGACGAATGCGCAGGTCACACGTCGTCGTCCACCCTCATCTGTTCCCACCCCACGAAACAGGTCGAGCCGACGAAAGAGATCAGAAAACCGCAGGTGAGCGTCAACCGCCCACCGGGCCGGCCGGGCGGCCGGTGGGCGGTTGATGAGCTGGGCATCAGGACCGACTCGTCGCGGAGTTTCACCTCGTGCACATCGGCGTCCGCCCCCGGACGCCTGCCCGGGTGCGGCTCAGGCGTCAATGATGACGGGGATGATGAGGGGCTTGCGGCGGTGGGTACGGAACGCCCAGTTGGCGACGGCCCGGGCGAGGAGCTGTTCGAGTTGGCGCGCGTCCCCGACGCCTTCCTCGGCCGCGGTGGCCAGGGTCTTCTCGATGACTGGGATGACCGGCTCGAAGGTGGCGTCGTCGTGGACGAAGCCCCGGGCCAGGAAATCGGGGGCCTCGGCGAGGGCGCCGGTGTCCGCGTCGACGATCGCCACCACCGTGACCACGCCTTCGGCGGCGAGGGTGAGGCGGTCCTTGAGGGACGCCTCGGTGGCACCGCCGACTTCCATGCCGTCCACGTAGACGTTGCCGGCGGGGACCTTGCCGGTGACGGACGCGCGCCCGTCGACCAGGTCGACGACGACGCCGTCCTCGGCGATGACGACCCGGTCGGGGTCGACACCGGTGCGGATGGCGAGGTCGGCGTTGGCCCGCAGGTGGCGCCATTCGCCGTGCACGGGCATGACGTTGCGAGGCTTGACGATGTTGTAGCAGTAGACGAGTTCGCCGGCGCTGGCGTGCCCGGAGACGTGCACCTTGGCGTTGCCCTTGTGGACCACGTGGGCGCCCCACCGGGTGAGTCCGTTGATCACCCGGTAGATGGCGTTCTCGTTGCCGGGGATGAGGGAGCTGGCGAGCAGGACGGTGTCGCCCTTGCCGATACGGATCACGTGGTCGCGGTTGGCCATCCGTGACAGCGCGGCCATCGGTTCGCCCTGGGAGCCGGTGCACACCAGAGTGATCTTGTGGTCCGGGAGCTTCTCCAGCTCCTTCGTGCTCACGACCAGACCGGAGGGGACCTTCAGATAGCCCAGGTCACGGGCGATGCCCATGTTGCGGACCATCGACCGGCCGACGAAGGCCACCTTACGGCCGTGCTGGTGGGCGGCGTCCAGAACCTGCTGGATGCGGTGCACGTGGCTGGCGAAGCTGGAGACGATGACCCGGCGCGGCGCGGTGCGCATCACCTGCTCGATGGCCGGGTTCAGCTCACGCTCGGAGGTGGTGAAGCCGGGCACTTCGGCGTTGGTGGAGTCGGTGAGGAACAGGTCCACGCCCTCCTCGCCGAGGCGGGCGAAGGCGCGCAGGTCGGTGATGCGGTCGTCGAGAGGGAACTGGTCCATCTTGAAGTCGCCGGTGTGCAGCACCATCCCGGCCCGGGTGCGGATCGCGACCGCGAGGCTGTCGGGGATGGAGTGGTTCACCGCCACGAACTCGCAGTCGAAGGGCCCGAAGCCACGCCGGTCGCCCTCCCGCACCCGCACCGTGCGCGGCCGGATGCCGTGTTCCTTGAGCTTGGCCTCCAGGAACGCCAGCGTCAGCTTGGAGCCGACGACGGGGATGTCGCGCCGTTCGCGCAGGAGGTACGGCACGCCGCCGATGTGGTCCTCGTGGCCATGGGTGAGGACGATGCCCACGACGTCGTCCAGCCGGTCACGGATCGAGGTGAAGTCCGGCAGGATCACATCCACGCCGGGCTGGGTCTCCTCGGGGAACAGCACGCCGCAGTCGACGACGAGCAGCTTGCCCGCGTGCTCGAAGACGGTCATGTTGCGGCCGATCTCACCCAGGCCGCCCAGGGCGATGACCCGCAGCCCTCCTTCGGGAAGGGGCGGGGCGGCTTTCAGTTCAGGGTGCGGATGACTCATACCCTGACGGTACCGGAGAGCGGGAAAGGTGATCCATTACCTCCTCCCGACAGGGTCGGGGCACCACAACGGATGTCCGGCGACGATCCGATCGCGCCGGCGGCCGGACAGCGAGGGGTCGAGGCGTGGTCCAGCCAAGGTGAGCTCAAAAGACGCCACGAAATGATCTTGGAGCCCTGAAGGCGGTGGGTCAGGATGCGGTAGGCATCGCGCGGGCGAACGGCGCCGGATTTCCGTACAGGGCGGCGTGCAGGGCGGCTGCGAGTTCGCAGGCCCGGCTCTCGTCTGCCACGTCGTGCAGTACGAAGTAGACCGGCCCCGTGGAGGAGCCCGAGGGGATCTCGCCGGCGCGGATCATGTGGATGACCGCGGCGCGGATGGCGTCGTACACCGAGTCGGCGACGGCGTGCTGCGGGACGGTGATCATGTCGGTCTTCACCGTCCAGTGCTCGCCCGGAGACTCGACGGCAACGAAGGCGGCGTCCTGGTCCTTCGCCTGCCGGTACGCCGCTTCGAAGGCCGCCGTACCCGTCGCGTCGGGCATGAGGTCGGCGGGGCAGGGAGCCGGCAGCGGCTGCATGAGAACCATCGTGCCAAGCGCGCGGGACGGCACGGACGTCGACACGGCAGGCGTGTGCCTCACTGGGACTGGCAGGCCGCCGAGGCAACCGGCGCGCCGGCAGGGCTCCGGCCCGGGGCCGGTGGAACCGTCTCGGACGGAGAAGGACCTCGGACACCTGCGCCAGGTTCCGGCAGCGCCCAGGGACGGTCACAGCAGGCGGCCGACCGGATCTCCGCCGGAGTCGTCGGCCAGCACGCTGGCGGCCCGGTGACCAGCTCGCTGACGGCCAGCTGGGGGGGTGCCCATCGCGCGGTCGAAGTCCAGGATGCCGTGTACTGCCTGTACGTCGGTCAGGAAGCGGCGGGTCGCTCTGCGGCTCGGCTCACACCTGTCCGTACGTCAGGCGGACAGGCGGAGTGCCGAGCGTTGCAGAAGCCGGCCCGTACAGGCCGGCCAGGGGCGCAGATGCGGCGGCAGGGCGGACGCCGCAAGTGAAGCCGAGTTGGGTCATGGCCCTGAGGACTTCGCCGGTGCTGAAATCACGCCGGTCCTGGCGGGTGACGACCTGGCCGACCTGCTTGGCGGGATAATGGCGTCGTCCGATGATGACGAACTCACCGGTGCCCAGCTCAGGTCTGACGCCCCTCATCGATTCCTCCACGCCGCTCATGGTCAGGTCGAACGGGAAGCGAGCGATGACACAGCGCACGATGCCTCCAGGGAAAAGAGAAGACGGGCCCGGACAGGGGTGACGGCGGTTCAGCGAGAGAGGGCGAGGACGCCCGGAACGTTGCCGTGTCCGTCGCCCCCGGGCGGGGCCCCGAGTCGGCGGCGGCGCATCGCACGCTCGGCTTCGGCCCTCGTGGCCAGCGGCGACGCGAAGGGCCCGATGACGTCGGCGATGTCACGCAGGCGGATCCGATCCGTGTATCCGGCACCGTCACGTACGGCCGTCAGCCCGTCCCGGGTGACCAGGCCGGTGCCCATACCGTCCTCGTCACAGACGACCAGCTGACCTGTACGGGCGGCGGCCATCACGGACAGTGCCACCTCCACGGTCATGTCCTCCCAGACCTGCGGTCCGGCCGCGTCCGCGGGATCGGCCGCCGTCTGCACGGTGTCGGTACGTGTTGAACGGAACTGCGTCTGGTCCGGCGTCAAAGGGTGCCTCCTGCGAAGTTGGGCGGGCTTCCTGACACGAAGGTTCTATGCCGCCGCACCGGCGGTGGACTGCCGTGCGGACGCGCCGCGGCCCGCCGAGACGGGGCGGCGCCGACCGCGTGAGGTGGCGCCGCGCTTCTTGGGGCGTTCGACCACCGGTGCGGTGATGACGACCGGGATGCCGGAGGGGGCCTGGGCGCCGGTGATGCGGTGCAGGGCCTCTTCGCCGAGACGGACCTGGGTGGTCTGCGGGACGATGCCGGCCGCTGCCATGAGGCGGGTCATGCCGCGGCGCTGGTTGGGGGTGACCAGGGTGACGACGCTGCCGGACTCTCCTGCGCGGGCGGTACGGCCGCCGCGGTGGAGGTAGTCCTTGTGGTCGGTCGGCGGATCGACGTTGACGACGAGGTCGAGGTTGTCGACGTGGATGCCGCGCGCCGCGACGTTGGTCGCTACCAGCACGTTGACGTGTCCGGTCTTGAACTGTGCCAGTGTGCGGGTGCGCTGCGGCTGTGACTTCCCGCCGTGGAGGGCGGCGGCCCGTACCCCGCTGTTCAGGAGGTGTTCGGTGAGGCCGTCGACGGCGTGCTTGGTGTCGAGGAACATGATCACGCGGCCGTCGCGCGCGGCGATCTGGGTGGTTGCCGTGTGCTTGTCGGCGCCGTGAATGTGGAGCACGTGGTGCTCCATCGTCGTGACCGCGCCGGCCGAGGGGTCGACGGAGTGCACGACGGGGTCGCTGAGGTAGCGGCGCACGAGCAGGTCGACGTTGCGGTCGAGAGTGGCGGAGAACAGCATGCGCTGGCCTTCGGGGCGGACCTGGTCGAGGAGGGCGGTGACCTGCGGCATGAAGCCCATGTCGGCCATCTGGTCGGCCTCGTCGAGGACGGTGATGGAGACCTGGTTCAGTCGGCAGTCGCCACGGTCGATGAGGTCTTTGAGGCGTCCCGGCGTGGCGACGACGATCTCGGCGCCGGCGCGCAGCGCGCCCGCCTGTCGGCCGATCGGCATTCCGCCCACCACCGTGGCCAGCCGCAGCCTGACCGAGCGGGCGTACGGGGCGAGGGCGTCGGTGACCTGCTGCGCCAGCTCACGCGTGGGTACGAGGATCAGCCCCAGCGGCTGCCTGGCCTCGGCGCGCTGCCCGGCCGTACGGGCCAGCAGCGCCAGCCCGAAAGCGAGGGTCTTGCCGGAGCCGGTACGGCCACGGCCCAGTACGTCCCGGCCGGCGAGGGAATTCGGCAGGGTCGCGGCCTGGATCGGGAAGGGTACGGTCACGCCTTGCGAGCTGAGCGCGCCCAGCAGCGCGCCGGGCATGTCGAGATCGGCGAAGCCCTCCACGGCGGGGAGCGCGGGAGTGATCGTCTTGGGCAGCGCGAACTCCCCCTGGACCGCGGCGGGCCGGCGGTCGTAACCACTGGAACGGCCCGGGCCGCCGGAGCGGCTCCTGGCCGGCGAACCGAATCGGCTGCCGCCCCTTCCGGATTCGGCACTGCCGTTACGGGTGCGGGCGGAGCGGTCGTTCGTGCGTGTGCGGTTCATGCGGAACCTTCCTCGATGCGGCACATATCAAGGAATTACCGCAGCGATCAGCAGCGACGGAGAATTGCAAGAATGGACCGGTGTAATACGAAAGCGAATCTGACCGACGAAAAATCCGTGCGGCGCAGGAGCTGGAATGAGTGGCGCGAAGCGGACGACGTGTTCGGCCGTCCGCCGCGATGAAGCTATGAAGGGATGCGTGCACCGGTGAAGGATGCCTCGTATGCGGTGAGCCGACAGGTTTCCAGGTTGTCGTCTGCAGGCGAAACCGCTTCGGAAAAATGCGAGTAGCTGGGGCCCGCACCCCGAAGGACGCGGGCCCCAGCTACGACTACGCGACAGTCAGCGTCAGGCGACAACGATGTTCTCGGCCGTCGGGCCCTTCTGGCCCTGCGCGATGTCGAAGGTCACCTTCTGGCCCTCCTGCAGCTCACGGAAGCCCTGGGCGGCGATGTTCGAGTAGTGGGCGAACACATCAGCGCCGCCACCGTCCTGCTCGATGAAGCCGAAGCCCTTTTCCGCGTTGAACCACTTCACAGTACCAGCAGCCATGTCATTTCTCCTTTGGGGCAGTGCATCGGGATCCGCACCGCACGGACCCCGCGTCGCCGTGATGATCACCCCGTCCGGAAAAAGACCGGATAGCAAAAGTGCTTCCAGTGGCACAGGCGCCGCCCGGAGGGCACTTGAAGTTTTGGGAACCACAACTGCAACTGAGATCGACAGTAGCACGCCGAAGCGGCCTGTGTACGGTGCAGAATCCGACTCCACTTAATCCGGTAGGGAATCTGTCTGCCTGTGCCGTTGAAATCTCAGGTCGCGGGCACAGATTTTGACCAAGCCGGAGCGCATCGTTTCGGGAAAATTCGGGGGCGCCCCCAGCCTTAGGGCTGCTCCCCAAGGGATGGTGGGGGCGCAGCAGCGTGCCTCTTTCAGCTGCGATCAGATCTGATTGAGTCCGCCGTCCACGAACAGTTCGGACCCGGTGACGAAGCTGCTCTCACTGCTGGCGAGGAACAGCGCGGCAGCAGCGGCCTCGTCCGGGTGCCCCATCCGGCCCAGCGGAACCTGGCTCGCGAAGTCGTCCCTCATCTTTTCGGCCTGGTCGGCGTCGGCGGCCAGGCCGGTGATGCCCGGGGTGACGATGGGGCCGGGAACCAGAGTGTTCACTCGGATCGCGCGACCCCTGAGTTCGTTGGCCCAGGTGCGGGAGAAGGAACGGACCGCGGCCTTGGAGGCGGCGTATACACCGAAGGCGGCGCCGCCTGAGGTGGCGGCGGTCGATCCGGTCAGGATCACCGAGGCGCCGTCGTTGAGCAGCGGGATGGCCTTCTGAACGGTGAAGAGCATGCCCCGCACGTTGATGTTGAAGGTGGCGTCGAAGTGCTCCTCGGTGACCTGCTCGAGAGTGGCGAACTCACCGCCGCCCGCGTTGGCGAACAACACGTCGATGGGCCGGCCTCGTTCGGCCACAGCCGCGTAGAGGCGATCGATGTCCGCGAGGTCCGCGACGTCACCCCTGACGGCGGTGGCTTCGCCGCCGATCTCGGCCAGCGCGGCGTCGAGAGCCTCCTGCCGTCGGCCGGTGATGAACACGTGTGCGCCTTCACGCGCGAATCGCCTGGCGGTGGCCAGCCCGATTCCGCTGTTGCCTCCGGTGACGACTGCCGTCTTCCCGTCAAGCTGTCCCATGATCGTTACCCCTGTCCGGTGCGAACGCCAGAAGTCGTGCACCAAGTGTCACTGCGGTGTCAGAGCCCGAACCGGACGGCTCCGGGCTACTTATGGACCATACGGTAAAGAACCCCGTTATGGACCGCACGGACAAAAACGTGACCGCACACACATCTTCGAGGCGCGACGCAACCGCCACTGCCGACTCACGGGTTGCGCACCGCCGCCGTCCGGCAGACATCCCTCACGATCTGGACCGATAGGTCAAGAAGAACGTATGCTGTTTGACATGGGACGACCTCGGAAGTTCGACCAGAACCAGGTCTTGGAGTCTGTGCGGGAGCAGTTCTGGAACCAGGGCTATGCGGCCACGTCACTGCAGGACCTGACGGACGCCACCGGACTGGGCAAGGGAAGCCTGTACGGAGCCTTCGGCGACAAGCGGCAGCTGTTCTTGCACGTACTGGACGGCTACCGCGACGAACAGCTGAACGGCGTACGAGCGGTCCTCACCGGCCCTGGTACCGCCTTCGAACGCCTGACCACCCTCGTCGAGGGGGTGGCCACGGGATTCACGGAGGACCCGCAGCGGCGCGGCTGCCTTCTGGTCAACAGCACATCCGAACTGCACAGCAACGATCCGGATGTCGTCTCCCGGGCCCGGACCACCTATCAAGCGGTCGAAGATCTTCTGATCGCCTGCGTGAAGGAAGCCCAGGACGACGGGACGGTCGAGCCGAGCGCGGACGCCCAAGAACTCGGGCGACTGCTCCTCGCCGTCATGCAGGGCATCGAGTTCCTCGCCAAGACCGGCATGGGCGGCTCAGCTCTGCTGCAGATAAGCCACGCCGCCCTCAAGCAGTTGTCCCGACACTGACTCATCCCGCGGGCCGGCACCGTCCACAGATGTTGCGCGCCACCGGCCGCCGCGGCTGCGCAGCCCGGGTCCGCGACAGCCGACCGGAGAGGCCCTGCACACGCATCCAAGGCGCGCGGTCATGGGCGGCTCTCCCGGGCGGCCAATTCACAGCGCCGCTTCCGAGTGGCGCCCTCGCCGGGCGGCGGTGCTGCCAGATGCCCCGTTCGCGGAGGCGCGTGCCCGCCCGCCGCTAACTGCGCGCGAACTCGAGCAGATCTTTGTTGAAGATCTCGGCGTACTTGGGCACCATCGCAAGGCCATGCGGTGCGCCCTCGTAGACCTTGTACTGTGCGTCCTTGACGATCTTGGATGATTTCTCGCCGGCGGCGACGATAGGAACGATCTGGTCGTCATCGCCGTGCACGATCAGGGTCGGCACATCGACCTTCTTCAGATCTTCGGTCGTGTCCGTCTCGGAGAACGCCTTGACGCAGTCGTAGGCGCCCTTGATGCCGACGGTCATGCTCCACAGCCAGAATTCGTCACGCGTGCCCTGGGACACAGTCGAGCCCTCACGGTTGGCACCGTAGAACGGCGCGCTGAGGTCCTTGTAGTACTGCGAGCGGTCCGTGAGCACACCCTGCCGGATCTCGTCGAACACCTCGACCGGCAGACCCTCCGGGTTGGCTTCCGTCTTCAGCATCAGCGGCGGGATCGCGCCGAGCAGGACCAGCTTGGCCACCCGTGCCGTACCGTGCCGGCCGATGTAGCGGGTGACCTCGCCGCCGCCGGTGGAGTGCCCGACCAGGATGACATCGTGCAGGTCTTCGGCTTCGATGACCGCGGCGAGGTCGTCGGCGTACGTGTCGAGGTTGTTGCCGTCCCAGGTCTGTCCGGAGCGGCCGCCACCGCGCCGGTCGTGAGCGATGGCGCGGAATCCGTTGTCCGCCATGAGCTTCAGCTGGGGGTCCCAGGCGTCGCCAGTGAGGGGCCAGCCGTGAGAGAAGACCACAGGCTGGCCGGAGCCCCAGTCCTTGTAGAAGATCTGAGTGCCGTCCTGGGCGGTGGCGAAGGGCATGATTGCATTCCTCTCGAAGTCCGCTCGCGGCATGGCACACGTTCCGGAGATGGGACGGAAGCGGCACCGCAATAGCTCCATGTAACCGCAGAGGAGCCGACTCAGCGCGTTGGGAATCAACGCGCTGGTGGGAGTGGAACAGCCTTGCGTGACAGGCGAAGAAGTGGCCGCTAATACTCCAGCCGTAGATCGTGGTCCCGATCATGAAGGACGCCGAGGAGACAGGTGGTCGGCGTCGATCATCTGGACGAGATCGACCACGCCATCAGGAGCGTCCGTTCCTTCTCCGCCTAGCCGAGTCCACCGAGGCGGAGGGCATCCTCTAGCTCGCTGAGCTTCGCGAAGGACAGGACCCCCGCTCGCTCGATCAGGTCGTCCCGGGACACTGTGGTCAGCCACGTGCAAGGGGTAAAGCCTGGACGCGGGAACGCGGTCCGCAGCACGCCTTCAAAGGGCAGTCCTTCCATGGCGCCTACTGCCACTTCGACGCCCAGACCGCTGATGTCGACGCCCGCCGGAGCGACGACCTGCATCACCCGGATCCCGGACGCGTCGTCTCCCGACAGCAGTACGACCGGCCGCCGCTCGTCGAACGCGACCCACCAGACTTCGCCACGTTGCACATGTCCTCCTGACACAGGACGGCAGACGGACGCTGCGCGACCCTGACGCGTTGGGGAGACGGCTGCGGCCACCATTGATCACCGGTGTGTGAAGACTGAAGCCCATGCGGTGGCCGCGGGTCACAGCGTAGACCCTGCCCGCTGGCAGGAGGCGTTCAAGGTCCTGATGGGCCGGACAGCGGGCGGGTTCGCGCGGGTTGAACCCCGGCGCCGGGGATGGAACTTGGTGCTGGGACTGCTGTCAGACCTGCCGCGCAAGAACTGCTGGAGTATCGCCGAGTGGGCCGGGGAGGCCAGTCCGGACGGCATGCAGCACCTGCTCGGCCGGGCCAAGTGGGACGCCGACACCGTACGCGACGATGTGCGCGAACACGTACTGGAGCAACTGCGCGACGAGGATGCGGCGCTGGTAGAAGCTGTCGGCCGAGGACGGCGCCAAGGGACACCGCTTCTACGACTGGGCCGTCCTCGGCCTGGCCGAACCAGCAGCCGGCAGTCACCAGCTGCTGATCCGCCGCAACCGCACCACCGGCGAACTCGCCTACTACCACTGCTGGTCGCCCGCCCCGGTGCCCCTGGCCATGCTCGCCCACGCCTTCCTCGCCGTCGTCCGCGCCGACGAACACGCTCGCCATATCCCACCCCGGACAGGCTGATCCCGCTCGCCTGCAACGAAATCCAGCAACTGTGCACAGCACTCGTCCGGCCCATGCGCGACGTGGCCCACCGGCTCGGCTGGTCCGCCTGGCGACGGCGCCATCAGGCCCGAACTCAAGCCAGCCATTACCGCAAGCAAGCCGCGAATCAGACATGAAGATCACGATCTACGGCTGGAGTACTAACCTGCATCTCCAGTGGCGGACGACAGCAAGATTGTCGTCGGTGCTGGTCCAGCGGGACCGCTGCTCGCAGGCGACCTGGCCGAAGCCGCGCCGCACCGTTGTGGAACGGAGGCCCCCTTGCGGCCGGTCGATGCAGGGGCGTACGCCTGTGCGAAGATCGCGGCGTGAAGGATCTACGCTTCCGTCTCGCTGACGACGCTGATCTTGCCGCCGTCGTGCGTCTGCGCGACGACGCGTCCCGCTGGATGCTTGCCCAAGGCGTCACTGGTCAGTGGCACCCTGGTGAGCTGGGCGTGGACCACTTCCGCCGGATCATGGAGAGCGGAGAGGTATGGCTTGCGGAGGCTGCCGATCGTGTGGTCGGGGCCTGGGAGCTCTGGTGGGAGGACGAGGACGCCTGGGGGCCGCAGCCGCCGACGGCCGGGTATGTGCACCGGCTGATGGTGGACCGCAGAAGTGTCACGCCCGGGACAGGGCGGCAGCTTTTGCGAGTCGCGGAGCGACGTGTGGCGGAGGCGGGACGACCGTTGGTTCGTCTGGACTGCCTGGCCACCAACGCCCGCCTGAGTGCGTACTACCTCAACGCCGGCTATCGGGTCGTGGGACGCAAGGAGGGCAAGCCGCAGCCGGGCGGTACGCCCAAGTCGTTCACGCTCCTGGAAAAGTCTGTACGGGATGAGTTGAGATAGGTCAAGCGGCGCGGGCTCCGGGACGCTCAACGAGCTGGCCGCGCTCGAAGCGGGCTCCGGCGCGGACGAGGGCAACGAGGTGGGGTCCGTTCACGGCCCGCCAGCGAGCCTGGGCGGACTCGACGAGCTTGAAAGACCATGACCAGGGCCGAGACCGCATTGTCGGCGCCTCGGGTGACCTTCGGCGTCCGTCCGACAGCTCAGGCGACCGTCACCATGGGCATCCGGGCCGCACCGCTCTCAGTGGAGGCCCCAACGGCCAGGGCCCAGAAAGGCGTTGCAGTCCCGCGCTCGAACAGTCCGACGCAGGTGTGGTCCCCGCTGCTGGAGCTGTCCACAAGGAATTAGGTAGAGCAGCGGCAACACCTGGCTGATCTACGGGACTTGCGGCACCATGACGGCAGGATCGACGAGGCAAACCTCTTGCGCTCGCGCGTGGCCTCGTCGACGCGCTTGTCGTTCACACGCGGAGCCTGCACCTCGACCACCCCGGCCGCCGTGGTGACGCCCCGCGGCTGCTGGTGGCCGTTGCGGACCACCAGGCGCCGGCCGTTCTCGTCTCGCTGGTCAGCCAACTCGGCTGCGTATGCGCTGACCTCGGCCTCCAGCGCGACGGCCAGCATCCTGCGCTGCCGATGTCAGCAGCAGAGGCCCACAGTGACTTGACTGAGCGGCCAGGCACAACAATCGCTCCCCACTGGCGACGCACAACGATCGGCCAGCAGAATCACGCCATGGACGCAGGACTTGCAGGACTCCTCGGCGGCGTCATCGGCGCCGCCGTCGGCGCAGTCGGCGCTACGGCATCCGCGTGGATCACCGGAAGGAAAGCAGAGCAACAGGCCAAGATCCAGTCTGAGACACAGTTGGGGCAAGCCCGCCTTCAGATAGACGCTGAACGGACTCGTGCTCTTCGAGAAGCGCGCAAGAGTGCCTACCTGGCCTTCGCCGAAGGCTGGAGCCAAGTACACGGGACGTTGGGTGAAGCAGCCGTCAAACTTGGCGGCATTGCAGCAAGCGACCCTCCTGAAGAACGCGAAGAGCGCCGCCAAACCGCCCGCCGCCTCTGGAACGAGGCACGTGCTCTGCACAGCCACCTCAGCCGCCTGATGCACGTCGTTTTCGTGGAAGGCCCCTTGCGGATGGCCGATGCGGCGCAAGTGGCAAGTGGCGCCTTGGTGTCGGATTTCAGCACAGTCATCGACTGGCTGCATGCGGTTGACGATGAAACAGAAACGCCGCAACACGGGGCAGAACAGGAAAGAGCGCACGGCGACGCATACGGCAAGCTCCTGGAGTTCCTCTATGCCGCCTCGGACACCACCTTGCCGGACATCCAGGACCGGTGAGCCCGGGGTGTTCGGGAAGTTTCGATACTTGCACGCGCCTTCGGGATCCCGTGCATTCATGAGCACGCATGCATCAGATGCGCGCTCCTTCGACCTGACCCGGCCCAGCGCGCACGGCTTACTGAGATCCGCGACAACTTGCTCGCCCGAATCACGGAAGCCGACCACGAAGGCCGGCTCGGTGAGGTCGAAAGACTCCATGTCAGCCTCGCCGGAGCCGAGGACAGGCTCGCCCACATGAACCGCAGGCCCCGTAACGGCCCTGCCGTCGACCTTGGCCTGCCTACCCTCCGAGATCAACAGGGTGAAGCGCCATGACCTCCCAGCCGAAGACAGTTCGTCGAACGGGTCAGCCCACTGACCTATACCGCACCAAGGAATCCCGGATCGATCGGGCCCATCTGTCGGGCGAAGTCGGCGGCAAGTCCATGGACTTCACGCATCGGCACGCCACGGCGACTGGTGGCCGCAAGATCCGCCTGAGCCTCCTGCGACCACAAGAACGGAATCACCGAGATGCCCTGCGAGAAGGACAACGAGGCCGCCTCCGCACGCCAGCCTGGCCAGCGCAGCCCTTCATAGAACTTCTCCAGCCGACCGGACAGCATCCAGGAGATCCATACCGAGTGACCCATCTCCATCGCTTCCCACTCCAACGTATCGGGGGCGAAGTAGGTCATCTGTCCTGGGACACCGGGTCGGCCCACCGCCTCCGGTTCGTGACCGTTCAGCGCGAACACCCCGCCCAACACGTCGTGGCCGACGACCAGGCCTCTCGTCGGATGCCAGGCAGGATCGAAATTGGCCGGGAACGCATTGACCTTGGCAAGGCTTGGCAGACTGCCGTCGTCTTCGCCCGACCCGCCGCCGAACACACGCACCCATCCGTCATCGAGGACCAGGCCGCCGCTGTTCAACGCCACGGCGCCGAGCACTGATCGCGCCGTGACTTGCATCTGCAGCAGGCACCGACGGCTCTCGCCCCGGTCAACGGGCAGCACCTTCACCGGAACAGCGCTGGCCGCGAACAACTCCTGCAGCTCGGGCCAGGCCGGGTCGTCCACGTTGATCAGCTCATCAGTTCCACGCACCCGATGATGATCCCAGTGCTGCCCGACGTGTCCTACGCCAGGCCCGAGGGACAGATTCCCATGGACGGTGGGCGACGCAGGATCCCGAAGTTCAGAGAAGCCTGCGTCCGCTGCCGGGGCGGAGGACAAACTCGCCCAGCTCGACCGCCGCCGCGGCAACCACATCGTTGTCGACCTCGGCACCCCCACTCCGCGCAAGGCGGCGGTCAACCAAACAGAACAGTGACCCCGCGTTGATCAAGCACAGGGAGCGTCAGTTCACCCGGGACCGGTCATGACTCGCACGGGGCATTGCCGCCCGAGTCCACTGGACAAGGCGGTCAAGAACCGCCAACACGACTTCTTGGCGCTGAGACGGAAGAAAGGGCCACGTCAGCCACGCCGGCGCGGACAACAACACGACCGTCAGGAGAGGAAGCAGGAACAAAGCAACGAGAAGCGGGCGCGACAGCCACATGGGCATGCGTCAACCTCCAGGACTCCACCCGGAAAGGGAACCGTGCTGGATGGCGACGCAAACTGGGCACGCCAGGCGCACACGCGCATGGAATCTCCGGCCAGAGCCGACATCCAGATATCGCTCGGACCATACCCTCAACTTTAGGTACACAAACGCGATTTCAGAGAGTATGGCTTCGATGCCTTCTACTGCCAGCCTGGCGTGGACGCCGCCCATGAAAAGGGCGGGGTCGAGCTTGGGGGCGGCCGGTTTCGCCAGTCTCACCCGGTTCCGGTTCCCGAAGTCGACACCCTGGCCGACCTGAGGGAGCAGCCCGGGCGGGCGTCGACATTACCGCGCGGGGCCCGGCTGGCGGGCCTGGCCGGGCGGCTGCGATGAGGCTACTGGGCGCCTGCGCTGTCCCGGGCGTTGCGGACGCCCGCCGCGTCGATCGCGTCGAGGACGGCACCGTCGTCGTCCAGGCGCGGCAGCGGCGCGATGTCGGGCCGGGCGCGCAGGCCGTCCAGCAGCAGGTGCAGGTAGCGGCGCCACAGGTCGGGGTGCCCGGTGTGGTCGGTGACCGCGGCGACCATCAGCTGAATCATGGGCATGTCGATCGGGTGGGCATCGGCCCTCAGTGCGCCCTGTTCCTTGGCGCGCTCGATCAGTGCATCGACGGTCGGCGCGATCCTGGCGCGGACCTGCTCCTGGCGCTGAGGGCCGCGCCCGGTGCCCAGGGTCACTTCCCGTAGGCCGCGGTCGAAGGCCTGGATCTCGCAGACCTTCTCCAGGCTGGTGGCCAGCCCCTGCCAGGCGTCGGGATTGGCGGCGGCCTCGTGCGCGAGCTCCTCGACTCTGTCGATCATGTCCTCGACGAGTGCGTCGACGAGCGCTTCCTTGTTCGCGAAGCGGCGGTAGACGGTACCGACTCCGACGCCGGCGTGGGCGGCGACGTCGTCGAGGGTGGCGCGCATCCCGTGCTCGCGGAACACCTCGTGGGCGGCGGCGATGATGCGCTGCCGGTTGCGCTCGGCATCGCGCCGCAACGGCCGTGTTCCGCGGGGCGAGGTCATATCGGCGGTCGAAGCTCCCGAGTGTGGGGATGTCGTCTCCGCTTAATGCTACAGACCCCCGGCGCGCCGGATCCCCTGGTCCAGGCCGCGGAGCGCACCTGGGGCGGGCTTCTTGGCCCGGCCCAGCGGCCTGCGGACAGTGAGTGGTCTCCGGATTTCCGGCCGAGACAGCACGGGCCGGGCAGCTTATCCGGAGATGCGATCTCCGCTTCCGTGTTACGGTCGAGCTATAAGCGGAGATCACATCTCCGGTTGATGGCGGGCGGCACAGTGCCGCCCTCGGCGGGGCTCACCTCCCTCCCCGACACCTCCAGGAAAGAGGAACGTCATGGCAAGACTCCGCATGGTCCCGATGCTCGCCGGGGCTGCCGTCCTGGGGCTTACCCTCACCGCCTGCTCGACCGGCAGCGGCAACGGCTCCTCCAGCGCTACCGGCGCCGAAGCGGCCACCGCCACACCGGCCAAGGCCTGCCCGAGCCCAACGGGCATGCAGCCGCCTGGGAAAGCGCCGCAAGGCGATGCGCCCGGCGGGGACGCCCCATCCATCCCGACAGCCACATCGGTCGCCAAGAGCGACACCAGCACCAGCGAGGTGGTCACGCCCGACGGGCCGCAGATCCAGTGCGGCGCGACCGAGGTGAAGACCTACAGCGACCTCACCTTCTCCACGCCGACCACCAACGGCAAGAAGACCGAGCTGAAGCTGGACGTCATCGTGCCCCGTACCGCCGGCAAGAAGCCGCTGGTCATCTACATCCCCGGCGGCGGCTTCGTGATGGCCGACAAGGACGGCTCGCCCGAACTGAGGACCTACATCGCCGAGCAGAACTACGTGGTGGCCGGCATCCAGTACCGCACCACGATGAACGGCGCCACCTACAAGGACGGCACAGCAGACGTGAAGTCCGCCGTGCGCTACCTGCGCGCTCACGCCGCCGAGTACGACATCGACACCGACAAGGTCGCCTTGTGGGGCGAATCGGCCGGCGGCTACCTCGCCGCGATGGCAGGCACCACCAACGGCGTCAAGGAGTTCGAGACCGGCGACAACCTGGAGCAGAGCAGCGACGTCCAGGCCGTGATCGACAAGTTCGGCGCTTCCGACCTCTCCAAGCTCGGTGACGACTTCGACGCCAAGGCCAAGGAAGAGAACATGGCACCGGGCAACGCCCTCGCCCAGTTTGTCTATGGGCCGGGCACGAAGAAGTCCGTCGAGGACTACACCGCCGAGGTCAAGGCGGCCGACCCTGCCACCTACGTGGACGGAGACGACCCGCCCTTCGCCTTCTTCCACGGCGACGACGATCGGCTCGTCTCGCCGAGCCAGACCCTCCTCCTGCACAACAAGCTGCAGAAGAGCGGTGTGGACAGCACTCGCTACGTCATCAGCGGCGCCGGCCACGGCGACCTGGCCTTCATGGGCGACCCCAAGGCCGGCCTGCCCTGGACGACGCAGAAGGTCGCAGGCGACATGGTCAGCTTCCTCGACAAGCACCTCGGCAACTGACGGGCGGCCCCATCCGGCGGCTGATTTCCACGCCCGGCACGCCGCCTGCCAACACCGGTACTTGATGGCCTGCGGAACTCAGCCTTCGAGCCCCACCGGGTGGCGGCGCCTACAACACGGCCGGGGACACGCGTGATCACTCGTGTCCCCGGCCGTTGTCATCTTCCGGACCAGAAAGACCAGCATGGTGCACCGCAACGCACCCCTGGCCGAAACCGGCCGCCTGCGCCTGGCCCAGTGCGTCAGGTACTGGGCCGTCAGGCCGGCCGCAAGGGACCAGGCACACGGTCACGAGGCGGCGCTGCTCAGCCATCAGCTGCCGATCTGGATCCTGCGGTCGTGCGTGGAGGGGGCGAGGCCGTGCATCTACTGCTGGCGCATGGCGAGTCGGGCTGGATCACCGACAGGGACGTTCCGGACACCGGAGGCCATGGTGGGGGCTTGTCGTCGGCCGGCTGTGTGTGTTCGACGGCCGAGGGGGCGATGGAGCCGAAGTCCTCGCCGTCCGGGCGCGCCCCGCAAGGACGCGGGGCGACGGGCCGCAGGTGGATGCGGGCGTCGAGGACGGTCCCGGGTGTGGGGTGGAGGGTGATGGAGCGGACCGAGGAACTCGATGCCGCGCGGGCGGCTGACCGGGAACTGACCCGTGCACTGAACCAGGCCCGTTGACGCATCTGCGGCAGAGCGCCGGCAGATCACTCAGCTGCCCTCAGGACTAGACCGACTCACGCTCGCTGTGCTCCGCGCGCCGTCGGTGATCGAGCTCGTCGTAGCGGGAACGCATTGCCTCACTGGCGGCCGGGCCGGCGGTGAACACGTACGCGGCACCGTCGTCCAGGCGCTTGCCGGTGCGTGCGTCGACCACGACCGGTTCGGCCTCCTCGCCAGTGGCGGCGTCGACCAGGATCATGGCGCGGTCCTGCGGAGCGAGTTCCTGGTTGCCCCACGCGGCCAGGGCGACGATCACCGGTCGCAGCGACCGGCCGCGCTCCGTCAGTACGTACTCGTGGCGCACCGGGTTGGTCTGATAGGGCCGCCGCTCCAGCAGACCGTCGGCCACCAGTGTCTTCAGCCGGGTGGTGAGCATGCTGGTCGAGATGCCCAGGCTCTGCTGGAACTGGTCGAAGCGCGTATAGCCGTCGAAGGCGTCATGCAGGATCAGCAGGGTCCACCACTCGCCGACGTGCTGCACCGTCGTCGACAGCGGACACTCCCGGTCCTCCAGCCGAATCCGGCTCGCCATGACACCTCCCAAGTCACTTCGATTATAGAAGCCAGGGGTCACCACGATAGCAGCAGCGGTGCGGCCTGTGCGAAATGCCATCCCAGGGCGTTACTGCTAGATTGAAAGTGACTCGCTTTCGTTTTGGAAGTCACTCGGGTGCCCGGACCTCCGGGGCCGGCCGCCCGTCATGCCGTGAAGGGAAAAGGCAATGCCTCAAACACTCGGACTCATCGGCAGCGGAGCGATCGGCTCGACCCTGGCCCGACTGGCCGTCGCCGCGGGAATCGATGTCGTCCTGAGCAACTCGCGCGGGCCCGAGAGCCTCGCCGACCTCGTGGCGGAGCTCGGCCCGCGGGCCGGCGCCGCCACCCCTGAGCAGGCCGCCCGCGCCGGCGACCTGGTCGTGGTGACGATCCCGTTGATCGCCTACGACCGGCTCCCCGCGGATGCGCTCGCGGGCAAGACCGTGCTGGACACCATGAACTACTACCCCCAGCGTGACGGCCTGATGGACGAGTTCGAATCCGACCGGATCACCTCCAGCACCCTGGTGCAGCAGCACCTGGCCGGCGCCACCGTGGTCAAGGCCTTCAACAACATCGCCGCCCACCAGCTGGGCACCCTGGCCCGCCCGGCCGGAGCACCCGACCGCAGCGCTCTGCCCGTCGCCGGGAACGATGCGCAGGCCAAGCGTGACGCCGCCCGCCTGATCGACCGCCTCGGTTTCGACACGGTCGACATCGGCACGCTCGAGGACAGCTGGCGCAGCGAACCCACCACCCCGGTGTACGTGGCGCCGTACCAGGGCACGCCCCCCACCGGCCTGGGCGAGGCCGAGCGGTTCCACTGGGGCCTGCAGGCCCCTGGGGTGCCGGTCCCTGCCGCGACGGTGCTCGAACTCGTCGGAATGGCCGAGCGCGGGCCGGTACGTGCCGGCATCGTCCCCGGCGTGTGACTGCCGGGTCGCCGCCGCGCCAGTGGCTGCTAATATAGAAGTCAGTCACTTCTGATTTAGAAGTATCTAGCGGCGCGAGCCTCCACCCCTCTGGGCGGACCGGCCAAGACGCCACTTCGCCTCCGGCGACCCCGTGCCCCTCCCTCCGCAGTGGACCACCGGGGCCTCCCCCACCCGATCAACTCGCGTAAGGCACGACATGACCGACAGCACCGTCCCTATCGACATCACCGAACTGCCCGCCGTCATCCAGCAGTTCCTGACCGTGCTCGACACCCGGGACCCCACCGGAGTAGCCGGGATCCTGACCCCGCAGGCGAGCGTGACCGATGAGGGCCACACCCACACCGGCATCCCCTCGGTCACCGACTGGATCGCGAACGCCGCATCCGAGTTCACGTACACCACCACGCCGGTGGCCGCCGAGCGCACCGGCACCCACGGGTTCACCCTCACCCAGCACCTGGAGGGCGACTTCCCCGGCGGCAGCGCCGACCTCAACTACCGCTTCACCCTCGAGGGCGCACTGATCAGCAGCCTGGTCATCGCCCCCTGACCTGCTGTCGCCTCGCACACGCCAAGGAAAAGCATCATGAAGACATGGTTCATCACCGGCGGTACCGGCGGTTTCGGCAGGGCCTTTGCCGACGTCGCACTGGAGCAGGGCGACAACGTCGTGCTGACCGCACGCCGACCCGGACAGCTGAAGGAATGGGCCGACCTGCACGGCGCCGAGGCGCGTGAGCGGATCCTGCTGCTGGAGCTGGACACCACTGACCCTCAGCAGGTCCGGGACACGGTCCAGGCCGCGGAAGCGCACTTCGGCGGGATCGACGTACTGGTCAACAACGCCGGCCGCGGCTGGTACGGATCGGTCGAGGGCTCCCCGGAGGCAGATGTACGCCGAACCTTCGAGCTGAACTTCTTCTCCGTCGTCGACCTCGTCCGCGCGGTGCTTCCCGGAATGCGGGAGCGGCGCAGCGGCTGGATCGTCAACATGTCCTCGGTCGCCGGGATCGCGAGCGTGCCCGGTTTCGGCTTCTACAGTGCCGCCAAGTTCGCGGTGGAGGGCATGACCGACGCGCTGCGCACCGAGGTGGAACCGTTCGGTATCCAGGTCCTCGCCGTGGAGCCGGGGGCCTTCCGCACCCAGGCCTACGCCGGCTTCGCCGAGGAGCCGGTGACCGAGACCGTTGAGGCCTACCGGGCGTTCGTGGAGACGGTGCGGGTGGACATGGTCAGCCAGGACGGCCGCCAGCCCGGCGATCCCCGCCGCGGAGTCAAGGCCGTGGTCGACGCCATGCGGCAGGACTCCCCGCCCCGCCGCGTCGTCCTGGGCAACCGCGGCTACGACCGCGTCCACGACCAACTACGCGGCGCCCTGGACGAACTGCGCGCCCAGGAGACCGCCTCCCGGGCCGCGGACTTCCCCGAAGCGGCCTAGCCCGGAGCGGCCTAGTCCGAGTGTGCCGGGCGCGCCGGGCACGCACCCTGCGGCGGCCCGGCGCACTGCGGATATGGTCCGTCGAGGGGTTGGTCGTGGCGGCGGAACATCCGTTGCCGCAACCAACCCTTCGATGTGCTCGCACCCTGCCACGCCCAACGACCCCCCGCACGCCTGCCTGAACATCCGACTCACATCTCATTCCGCCTGGAGGACCAGTGCCCACCGCCGACGAGCTGATCAGCCCCGGCAGCATCCGCAGCCTGGCGTCGATCCTCCAGGAGACCTCACCCGGGACCTCGTCGTGGCAGACCGTCGCCGAGAGTGCACGGACGCTGGCATCGCTCGGCCTAAGCGACCGTGCGCGTACGGTCGGTGAGGCGCTGCTGGCCGACGCCGGCCACGACTACCGCCGCCTGTCCCGCGCGGTCCGCGCGGCGCTCCCCCGAGAAGATCTGACCGGCTGGATGGTCTGGCCGGTCACCGAGGCCGTCGCCACCGCGGCCACCGGCTCCGGCACGGGCAAGGACCTCGACGACGGCCTGACCCTCATGGCCGCCCTCACACCGCGGCTGACCAGCGAATTCGCGCTACGCACCTTCCTGAACGCGGACCTGGAACGCACCCTTGCCGCCGCCCGGACCTGGACCGCCTCACCCGAGGAGGCCGTGCGCCGACTGGCCAGCGAAGGCACCCGGCCCAAACTGCCCTGGGCGCGCCAGGTCCCCGCCCTCAACCACAACCCCGCCCTGAGCATCCCGATCCTGGACGCCCTCTACCCGGACAACTCGGCGTTCGTACGCCGCTCGGTCGCCAACCACCTCAACGACGTCTCCCGCCTGGACGCCGGCCTCGCCGGCCGCACCGCCGCGCGCTGGGCCGAAAACCCGGAAGACACCACACCGGCCCTGATCCGCCACGCGATGCGCACCCTGGTCAAGCAAGGCGACTCGAACGCCCTGCGCCTGGTCGGCTTCCACGGCGGCCGCGACGATTTCACGGTCGTCGGACCGCTGCCGGAAGAGACCGACATCCCGTTCGGAGGCGCGCTCATCTTCACCGCCCGGATCACCAACATCTCCGGGCGGCCGATCACTCTCTCCATCGACTACGTCATCCATCACATGAAGGCGAACGGCAGGACCGCCCCGAAAGTCTTCAAGCTTGCCAAACGCACCCTGGACCCCGGCCAGTCGACCGAGCTCACACGCGAGCACTCGTTCCGGCCGATCACCACCCGCGTCTACTACCCAGGCGCCCATCAGGTCCAACTCCAGGTCAACGGCCACCAGTTCGACGCCGCCGACTTCCGGCTGCTGCAACCCTGACAACACAAACGCACGGGCCCCCTGCTGATGACCGAGACCCTTGTAGCACCACAGGCACCACAGGCACCACCGGGGCGGTACCGCCGATCTCAGCGGCGCCGCCCCGGCCGCGAGCGTGATGTCTCCCTCCCCCAACGGGTGAAACCCTTGGATGAGGGGCATCCGCCAGGCCCTGCCGGTGGGGTGGCTGGCGGATGCCCCGGATGGGAGGACGCGCGCCGCCCGACTCGCTCCCGTCGAGGCGGCCGGGCGGGGCGTGTGTCCTCGGCCCGTGAAGGAGTCAGCTCTTGGGCATCAGGACGGTGTCGATGATGTAGACGTTGGCGTTGGCGGTCTTGACGTTGCCGCAGACGACCTTGGCGGAGTCGTTGACGGTGTAGGACTCGCCCGAGCCGGAGGTCGTGACCTTCGACTTCTCCAACGTGTCGAAGGAGCCGTTCTGAAGGTCCGTGGGGGTGAGCTTCTGGCCGACGACGTGGTAGGTGAGGATCTTCGTCAACTGGGCTTTGTCGTTGAGGACCTTGTCCAGGGCGGCCTTCGGGATCTTGTTGAAGGCGTCGTTGGTCGGCGCGAACACCGTGATGTTCTGCGCGTTGTTGAGGGTGTCGACCAGGCCGGCCTTCTTCACCGCGGTCACCAGGGTCGACAGGGCCGGGTTGTTGGAGGCGGCGGTGGCGACCGGGTCCTTGGCCATGCCGTCGAAGGAGCCGGCACCGTTCTTCGGCACGGAGGCACAGGCAGGGCCGAACGGCTGGTCCACGCTGCTCGCGTTGCCGCTCGAGCCGCCGCCCATGTCGTCGCTGCTCCTGGTGGCCGGAGCCGACGCCTTGTTCGAGGAGTCGGACTTGCCCGAGTCGCTGCTGTCTTGGGAGCAGGCGGTCAGGGCCAGGGGAAGTACGGCGGCCGCGGCGAAGAGTCCGGCGGTACGGCGGATACGGGTGTTCATCATGTTCTCCTGTTGGAAGATGCAGCGTGATACGGCTGCGTCGGGGTGTTGCGGAAGGGTGGTTCAGGGGAAGGGCGCGGTGCCCATGTGGTGGGGGTCAGTCGACGGTCACGACGACGGAGTGCCATCCGCTGGCGCCGTCGGGGATCGTGCGCGTGCGTTTGTCGCTCTGCACGGCGCCGGTCCGGTCGGTGGCGCGGACGGTGAGGGTGTGGCCGCCCGTGGCGGCCTGCCAGGGCAGCGACCACTGGCGCCAGGTGTCGCGCGTGTCCTCGGCGGCCAGGTCGGCTTCTTGCCAGGGGCCGTCGTCGATACGGACCTCGACCTTGTCGATGCCCCGGTGCTGGGCCCAGGCGACCCCGGCGATCATCACCGCGCCGGCCTTGGGCCGGGCGAACGGCTTGGGGGTATCGATGCGTGAGGCGGTCTTGATCGGGGCCTTGCGGGCCCAGCCGCGCTTGACCCAGTACGGGTCGTAGGAGTCGAAGGTGGTGAGCTCGATGTCCTTGATCCACTTGCAGGCGGAGACGAATCCGTACAGGCCCGGCACGACCATCCGGACGGGGAAGCCGTGGTCGAAGGGCAACGGCTCGCCGTTCATACCGAGGGCGAGCATGGCGTCGCGGCCGTCCATGACGTCCTCGACCGGGCTGCCGATCGTCATGCCGTCCACCGACCGGGACACCAACTGATCCGCCGGCCCGCCACGGGACGGAGGCTTGACCCCGCATTCGGCGAGCAGGTCGGCCAGCCGTACGCCGATCCAGCGGGCGTTACCCACATAGGGGCCGCCGACCTCGTTCGAGACGCAGGTCAGGGTGATGTCCCGTTCGATCAGCTCACGGTGCAGCAGGTCCTCGAAGGAGTAGGTTCCAGGACGCTGTACGCCCTTGCCGTGGATCCGCAGCCGCCAGGCGGTGGCATCCACCTTGGGCACCACCAGCGCGGTGTCCACCCGGTAGAAATCCGCGTTGGGGGTGACGAAGGGGCTGATCCCTCGCACGCGCAGTCCGGCCCGGCTGGGGACCGGTTGAGCCCGTGACCCGGGAGAGGGCAGTACGAGCTTCCTGCGGGAGGCGATCGCGTCCTGGCCGTGGGAGGCGTTCAGGGACCGGCCGACCGCGCCCACCGCAGCAGAGGCCGCTGCCGCGGATGCGGCCGCGAGGACAAATCCCCGACGGTCCCAGCCCGCAGACGCAGGCACACCGTCTCCCGCTTCCCCGGCCGCCAAGTCGGATGTCGACGCTGCTCGTCGCCTCACCACGGTCAGGCGGCCCACCAGCACATACAAGAGCAGCGCCCCGGCAACGGCCCCGATGACGGACGGAAGTGCGTCGGTGAGGCCGCTGGAGTCGGGGCGGCTCACCGCGGCCACCGCCCCGACGCTTCCGAAGAGAAGGACCCCGGCGGCCCCGACCCGCCGAAACCGCACCGCCAGCGCACCCAGCCCCAGAGCCAGCACGGCCAGCACTGCGAGGATGCCGAGCTGCAGCACGAGTTTGTCGTTGGTGCCGAAGTGGCGGATCGCCCAGTCCTTGACCGCAGCGGGAGTTGCGTCGATGGACGCCCCGCCCACCGCGATGACCGGACTGGACTGCGGACGCACCACCGCGGTGACCACTTCGGCCACCGCCAGCGACGCGAAGCCGGCCAGCGCCCCGCTCAGCGCACCCAGCGCCACACGGGGCCAACCCGGCCGTACTCGCTGATACTTCTCCTCGTCCCTCACGGGGGGAATCCGGTTCTGCCAGCCGGGCGGATTGGTCCCATACCTGATCAGGTGAAAAGAGATCCCCGACCAATCCACCCCGCATTCCGCTACGGATCACTCAGTTGGGCGCCAACGCCTTCCGCCGTCACTGCCGTGCCTCGGGGCGGGGGCGGGGGGCGGAACTCAGCCACGCCCACCCGGCCTGCTGCGGTGGCGCCGACCGCTCTGCATGCCGGCGTGCCAGCCGGCGTTGACGCAGGCGTTGCCGGGCAGGTGGGGCTGCGCCGGTACACCACCCCGGCCCGCTCGAGCACGTTCCGGGCGGGCCGGCCGCACGAGCCGCGACGGCCCCGGTGTCAGCCGCCCCGGCGCGCTCCGGGGCAGGGCCGGTGGAGCCGGATGAGGCGTGGGGCGTGGCGGGTGAGCCAGGCGCCGGCCAGGCCGATGACGGCGCCGGCGGCGACGTCGCTGGGGTAGTGGGCGCCGCTTTGCACCCGCTCGAGCGCCACCAAACCTGCCGGGACGGCGCACACTGCTGCGGCGGCCGGCCACGTGGGCAGCACGGCGGCGGAGAACGCCACGGCGGCGGCGGTGTGTCCGGAGGGAAAGGAGGAGGAGTCGGGGCGGTCGTCGGCCTCGTCGTGCGGGAACCATTCCTTCGGCGGCCGGGGCCGGTCGGCTACCTGCTTGCACACGCCGTTCGCGATCAGCTGCGCCACGGCCAGTGCGCCCATGCCGACGGCCGCTGCGTTGCGGCCGCGCCACCCGCCCAGCCCCGCCATCACGGCGGCAGCCGCGCACCACAGCTTCGTACTCTCGGCCGCCTCCTCCACCGCCGACAGTGTCTTGCCGACGCGCGGAGGAATGCGGTCGGCCGCCCGCCTGGTCAGCGACCGGTCAGCATCGCGCAACTCCGCCATGAGCCTCATGAGAGGCGGATATCCCGCAGTTCAACGGCGTACACCCTGAGATCAGCGGGCGACCGGTCAGCCCCCACGCCGGCGACCACCGTCAATGTGCGTTGCCTGCGGGGACCACCCGAACGACGACAAGGCCGATCCTGGTCTGCTTCCTGTGAACCTTTGCTGAAGCTGTCGAGTCTTGTTCGTCCTGCGTTCGTACTGCTGCGTAGACCCCCGTCCCTGGACGGCTCTATGAACTACAGGAGGTCCAGTGCGCTTCTCGTGGAACGTGACGGGAGCTTTCGTCATCGGCGGCGCGGTGAGTCTCGCGCTCGCGACGCTCGTCTACCCGAACACATGGGGAGCCGGCACCGCGTCCGCCTCCTCCGACCCCGTCATCGCCCAGACACAATGGGGCCCGCTGACCGAGTCGGACCGGGACTTCGTCGTGAAGGTACGCGCGGCTGGGCTGTGGGAGTACCCGGTCGGCCAGATCGGCTTGCAGAAAGGAACTACGAAAGCCGTTGTGACCGCGAGCCGACACCTGGTCGACGGACATGGCGCACTGGACGTCACTTGCCGCCGGATCGCGCCCATGCTGAACATCACGCTGCCCAATGTGGCCAGTCCTCAACAGCAGGGCTTCGTGTTCTCCCTGACGGCCGAAAACGGCGCGCAGTTCGATGCGGACTTCGCCAACATCCTGCGCATGACGCACGGATCGATCTTCAACACGGTGGCGAAGATCCGGTCCACCACCAAGAACACGCTCGTCCGCGCCTTGGCCGACCAGGCCAACGACACCGTTCTCGATCACATCACCGTCATGGAAAAGACTGGCCTGGTCAACTTCGATCAGACGCTCTTGAAACAGACCAGTCCACCCACGCTGCCTGCGTCCGACCTGACCCCGCCACCGCCGTCCTCGATGGAGGTGGTCGTGCTCACCCCGCCGCCGAACGCCACTTCTACCCCGGTGGACATCGACACGATCGCCGGAGGCGGGGTCGAGGGTGGCACAGTGCCCAGTTCCGCCCCGACAACGGGCTGAGAACTCCTCGGCCGTGGTCGGCGGCCGGTGCCTCCAGTTGCCCGGCGATCTGACAAGTGACCTCGGAGGATGCCCGGGTTCCGGGCAACGTTGGTGCTCCAGTATGGATCTGCGGCGGACTGGCACGTCGGCCTCGGAGCCGGAGGCCAGCAGTCGGGTCCTGTTGCGCCGGTAGGTTGGGAGATATGGCACTGGCGCACATAGTTCTCACTTCAGGCCGCTCGATCGAACTCACTGACGTGCGACTGTCCTCGACGTATGGCGGGATGTTGGAGGGATACCCGTTCCGGCGCTGGAACGACCTCAAGCTCGAGCGCCTGCTCAGGAGCGTCGAGAAGGACCGCCCCTCGATTCCGGTGCACCTGGTCGCGCCGGTCCGGGAGTTGCCAGACCTCCCTGCTGGTGGCTTCGGCCCGGTCGAGATGCTGCCTGCCGTGACGTGCGTCGGGTCCTTCACCTCTCAGCCGATCGATCCGGAACGAGAGTCGGTGCTGCACTACTCCGCACTGACCGTCGTATGGTTCCAGGCGACTCCCGGCATCCCGTCAGGCGAGGACGCCGATCACGGTCTCCGCAGCCTCTGCTGGGACGACGCCGCGAGAGACTTCGAACGTTAAGAAGTTCAGCTCCAGCGCGTTCCCAAAGCTGGACAGGCCGGCGACGACTGCGTCCTGGTCCCGGCGAAGGCCGGCGACCAGGGAGTGCATAGCCGGCAGATCATCGGTGAGGACACGGTCCATCCAACCGGGCAGCAGGTCGCCGCGTTGGTCGTGAAGCATGGCGTCGAAGTCGCGGACGTGTCTGGCCGCGGCGTCCAGGCGTGGACAGGAGCCGGTTCGGCATCGGACGCCGTCGGTAACTGCGGTCACCACGGACGGGCCCGCGACGGTCCGCGACGGGCCCGGCCATCCAGGCCGGGCCATGGAGGTCGGGCCATGGAGGTCGGGTCACCCGGCGCGCTGGGTTGTCTCTCCGGCCTGAGCGGGTACGGGGGGCAGGGAGACGGTGCAGGAGGCGCAGCGTCGGGCCTGGGCGGGTACGGGGCTGAGGCATTCGGGGCAGTCCCGTTTGGGGGCCTGGACGTCTTGGTGCGGGGCGAGGCGTTCGTGGAGCTTGTTGATCGGGAGCACGACCAGGAAGTACAGGGCGCTGGCGAGGAGGAAGAAGCTGATCGCCGCGTTGATGAAGGTGCCGTAGGGGAATTTGGTGGCCCCTACGGTGAAAGTCTTGCGGCTCATGTCGCCGGTGACGCCGGTGGCCAGCCCGACCAGTGGTGTCAGGAAGGCACTGACGAAGCCGTTGACCACGGCGGTGAACGCTGCCCCGATGACGATGCCGACGGCCAGATCGACCACGTTGCCGCGCAGGATGAAGCTGCGGAAGCCCTTCACCTTCTCACTCCTAAGGAACTTTTCACGTCGACGGGCGGCACCAAGAACGCGGTCAGCCCACTTTCTTCACCCCGGATGCCCTGCCACCCCTCGCGCATGCCGGCTCCGCCGCGCGGCGCGGTGATGTGCTGGCTCGACGAGGGGTGCCCTCTCCACCGTGCGCTGTGACCGCTGAGCGTCGGGGTCAGCCACCGGCAAGTATCGGGCCGGTCGGGGCAGAGAGCGTCTGGTGAGTGTGAAGGCAGGGTGTGGCAGAAGCGGTGGTGGGAATGCGCATCCGACGCAGGAGGTCACGGGTGGTGCGCTTGCGCAGCGTGCTGCGCCAGGTCAGTCCCGGGTGGCGGGACCGTAGGTGTGACAACGCACGGGTGCCCAGGCCGGTGCTGTGGAAGCGCTCGTCGATGACGACGGCGGTGATCAGGCCCTGGGCGCAGTCCGTGCAGATCCGGTACCGGACCTGGCCGACGACCTGGCGGGTGTGGACGAGGAGCAGGCATTCGTCGCCCGGGCCGGGGTCGTCCGGGATGTGCGTGGACAGGAAATCGATTGCCCGGTAGGCGAGGACCCGGCGGCGCAGGCGGCCGGTGCGCCGGCCTCGGCGTGAGTGCTTGGCGCCGTCGTGACCGGACGGCGATGTCCCGGCTGTGGAGGCCTGGCCGATGAGACTGCTGCTGGTGGGACGCGCATGTTGTCCGTGCATGCCGTCTCGGGTGCCCGAACAGCGGAAGGATACCCATCCCAGCGCGCCGGGCACCCCGCCCGGGGACCCTCTTGTCTTGGGACGGCTGGAGCAAAGCGTGGCCAATGCGTTGGGTCATGGCACAGCGATTGAGCAGCTCGGCAGCGTCCGAGATGTGGGCATCAACCGCAAGACGGGGAACCGGTGAAGATGGGGACGGAAGGTCGTCGACCGGTCCGGCCGTGAGCACGGCGTTTGCCGAGCACGTTCCCGCAGCAGCGTGTCACTGCGTTGTGGGCCGGCCTGGTCGAACGAGCCGCGGACGGCCCCCGGTCACCGCGGGCCGCCGTAATCCCGTCGAGTTTCGACCGTGGCGCGTTTCTCGGCCACGAACAGGACGCGTTGGGCCGGGGCTGCGAGGGTGGCGATCAGGTCGGCGATGTCTGGCTCTTGCCCATTCCCGGAGGTCCTTCGATCACCAGGTGGGAGCCGGCCAGAGCGGCGATGACCGGGTGGTCGGCCAGCCGTTCGGTGTCGTTGCACAGGTCGTGGACCATGGGCGGCCGATCGAAGTTGAAGACCCCCGCCACCATGCCCGCCACCATGCGTTCTTCCAGTTCAGCCGTCAGGTTGCTCTGGACTGGAACGGCCTTGAGGATCTCGTATGCGAGGGGATGCGGTCGGCCGGGTCCGCGCAGCTTCACCATCCTGCGGCGCAGGTTCCGTACCCGAGTGGACGACCCCGGTGCCTCTCCACACGGAACACACAACCCCAGCTGGTGCCGCATCAGCGAACCTTTGTCCCGCCGGAGCGAGCGTTCCGTTCGGTTGCTGGTCCGGTGTGCAACTGAGCGGTCACTGGCCGCGTGTCCTTCCGGTTCCAAAACCGTGTGCGAGCCGCCCGGAGGGGTCTTTACCCTCCGGGCATGGATCTTCGCGAAGAACTTCCGAGCGACAGGCAGGCCGTGCGGGATGTTCACCTGCAGGCGTTCGGTGACCATGGCCTTGTCGTGGCCGACCTGGTCGATACCCTGCGGGACACCATCACACCCCAGGACGGTCTCTCGGTGGTCGCCGAGCACGACGGGCAGGTCGTCGGGCATGTCATGTTCACCCGCAGTCTTCTCGATGCGCCTCGTCGTCTGGTTGACGTGCAAGTCCTCAGTCCTTTGGCCGTGATGCCTGAGTTCCACAAGCGGGGTATCGGCTCGGCCCTGGTTCGGCACGGACTGGGGGTCCTCGCCGAGCGGGCTGTTCCACTCGTCTTCCTGGAGGGTGATCCGGGCTACTACTCGCGTTTCGGCTTCATGCCCGGTGGTGGCCTGGGCTTCCGAAAGCCGTCCCTGCGCATCCCGGACGGTGCCTTCCAGGTCATCAGGCTCCCGGAGCATGAGCCATGGATGACGGGGACGCTGGTCTATGCGGAGCCGTTCTGGCGGCATGACGCAGTCGGCCTGCGTGAACCCAACGTCTAGTGATGCGAGCGCCGATACCCCCGAGGACAACAAGGGCAGGCGCCTGCTGCGGATCATCCGCGGAGGTACTGGGTCGGTGGTGACCTGGCGGCGGGCGCAGATGGTGCTGCTGTCCGCGCTGGGCGTGCCGGTGGCGAAGATCGCCGAGGTGACGTTCACCAGCGCGGACCGCGTGCGGGATGTGATCCACAAGCCCAGTTCACCACCCTGCACTACTTCGCCCTGGACGGCACCGACTACGCCAGCCACACGGAGCAGGGCAGCATGATCCGCCGCCACATCATCTGGCGGAATGCACACGCCGAGCGCCAGCAGGTGCCTGCAGTTCCTCGCCCTCACCAGGCCAGACCACCGCGGGTCAGTCGTGACGGAACCCGCCGGATCCGCCACCGTGGTCACCCCGCCCACCGTGCTCGTGGTCACCCGGCCCACCGTGATCGTGACCGTCGCCGCGGTCGTGGTCGTGGTCGTGGTCGCCGCCCGGGCCGCCCGGTCTCGGTGGGAGTTCGACGGTGTCGCAGTAGATCACCGGCCCCGGCGTCGTGAGCGAAGCGGGGACGTCGGGGCGGATCCCCTCGGTTTCGAGGACCAGCACCCGCAGCGGCCCACGCCGTCCGGGCGGTAGCGGGATCTGGCCCTTGTAGAAGGGCGTGTGGGAGGACTCCGCGTCCACCGAGGTGAGTTGGGTGGTGGTGTCGTCGAGGGTCACCCAGCCGAGGTCGTCGTCGTCGACCAGACGGTTGCGGCGTTGCAGCGTGGCGGTGATGCGTGGCGGCAGGGAGCCGGTGGGGTCCCAGGAAGGTCCGCTGACGCTGACCGTCAACGGGTCGCCGAGCGTGACCCGCAACTCGCGGTCGGGCAGGGTGCGCACCAGGTCGGCGAGGACCGTCTTGGAGATCTCGGCGCCGGGAACGGAGTCCGGCTGGTAGCGGACGAGGGCGAGCCGCACGAAGGGAAGACACGCGTCCCCGGTGTCCAGATCCAGGTCACAGAACCAGCGGCCGGCCTTGTCCGGGTCGTCGCCGGGCTTCGGAACGGCCTTCTCGAACTGTGGGGCGAAGCCGACGACCCGTACGAGGAGGTCGATCGAGGGTGGATCGAGAGGGAGCGGCTTCGGGGCCAGGTGCACCGCGTTGGTGAACATCTCCGGGGTCGGGGACACGACCGGTGCGGAACGGTGGATGGGGTCGCGACCCATCAGGGTGACCCAGGCATCCCGTACGGACGTGGGGTCGCCCCCCGGCGGTTCGCCGAGAACCACGCCGAGCAGTTCGCCGTCTCCGGAGGAGTACCAGGGGCGGTCCAGGTAGACCCGGATCCCGCGACCGTGCCGACGGTGGACGATGACGCCGGGCGGTCCTTGGACCTCCTCGAGGGTGAGGGTGGGCATGCAGTACTGCAGTCGCGGCGCCGTGGGGCGTGCACTGCTCGGTACGGAGTGTTCCTGCGGCTGCCCGGCCACGGTCAGCATGTTCTTGCCCGGCGCGGCGAACTCCGCCGGGAAGTAGTCGGCGAACTTGCTGCCGGCCACCGGGTGGTAGCGCACCGCCCGGTGTCTGGTGTCGCCGAACTCGTGCTTGCCGGGGTTGGGTTGGCCGGGGTGCTTGTCCGGGGCCGCCGCCGCGTCCGCCGCGTCATCCGTCGCCTTCTTCTCCGTCGCTTCGGTGTTGAAGGTCAGGACGTCGGCCCGGAGGATGGCGGGTTCGGCGCCCGGTTCGCCCGTCCGGCTCGCCGCCCACGCCGTCAACAGGTCGAAGACCGGGGCGTTCATCTCGCGGGTCTCGCGGCCCTCGCGGCCGGCGTCCCGCACCTCGGTCCACTCGGCTATCAGGTCGACCCGGTCCGTACTGGCCTCGTCAAGTGCGATGGCCCCGGAGAGGTGTTCCGCGGTCGCTCCCAGGGGACGCAGGGTCGTCGGCGGCTGCACGAGGCTCAACACCGGTGTCTTCAAGGGCTGTTGGACCGCGTGGACCAGTGTCAGTTCCTGCCAGGGGGTGAACATCCAGTGCCGGCTGGCGGCTGCCAGTGCCAGCACGTCGTCGGTGCTCCGCGCTGCCGCCGCCCCGTTCTCCGCACCTTCCCCCTCACCCTCCCCAGCGAGCCTCGGTGCCGATTCCTGCTGCTTCCGGCACCAGCCGGCCACGCCCATGATGTGCTCGTCGAAGTCGATCCTGGAACACACCCGGACGGTCGCCACGGCGCCCTTCGGCAGCGAGACGGTCAGCACCCGGGACGCCTCGTCGAAACGCGGCGGCGCGGTGCCCTCGGCCAGCCGCAGCCTGAGGGAGCGCGGGCGGTGCCAGACGTCGCCGTCCCAGGGGACCGGGAAGGGCTGCCCCTCGGGCATGCCCGGCAGGTCCAGGAAGACGGCGCCCGTGGACAACGGATCAGGGAGGTAGGGGAGTTCGACCTGCTGACCCGTGTGCAGCACGGTGTTCGCCGGATTCTCGGGGTCCGCCGCCGGCGACTTGATCGTCGTCACTTCGACGTCCGGCTGGGACGGGTCGCTCAGCGAGCCGCTCTCCCGGACGGCCAGGTCGTAGACCGCGTTCTGTACGTTCGCGTCCCTGGAACCGATGGCGTCGTCCAGCAGCCCGTGCCACTCGATGCAGCGCAGCGAGGTCTTCGGTGCCACCACATGGCGTTCGTCGGTTCCCCGGTAGGGGGCGTGGGCTCCCGACGTGACAGGCGACGACCGGTTGAAGTCCGCGGCGTACTGCTCCGCCGTCATACCGGCTCCGGTGCCGGCCGCGGTACCGGTTCCCGTGCCGGTGCCGTCGCTGCCGCAGTCGACGACGGTGAAGCCGCTCTTGCGGCCGAGTGCGACGAGAGTCGTACAGCCGGGTTTGCCGTCGGCGTCCCTGCCTCTGAAGCCCTGGGCGCGTTGCTCGTCGGCATAGGCGGCCCTGGTCTGGTCGCCGAAGAATCCGGTCGGGCCGGCCGGGAGGGGATGTCCCTGGTCGATGAGGGCCTGCTGGACGACGCGTACCTCGTCGTTGGTCATGCCGGGCTGGACATTGGCCCGGTGGACGGTGACGACCGGCGTCGTACCCGAAGTGGCCGGCGGCGGGCCGGATCCCGGGCTGCTGCGGATCACCAACCGGAAGTCCGAGGCGCCTTCCCCGAACGGGAACCTGGCCACCACGGTGGGCGCCAGAACGGGCTCGAACCTCTGGAAGGTCAGCAGCCCCGCGTCGTCGGGGAGCAACAGGGCCTTCCGGTCCTCCAGCCTTTCGGCGGCCGCCCCGTCCCCGTCCCCATTCCCGTCCGTTCCGTTGTCCGCCAGGTCGACCAGCGCGTCGGCCTCCGACTTGGCGAGCCCGTTGCCCGCCAGGTCGACGGTGCGCAGGCGTACCCGGTACTCGTTGCCGAACCGCAGCCTGGGCAGTGTGCCGGCTCGCACATTCGGCGTGATCTCCAACGGCAGTTTCGTCTGCGCCTCGTTGTCGAGTGGCACCGGCTCGTTGGGGTGGCGGTCCTCGTCCAGCGAGCCCGCATCGGCGTCCAGCACCAGGCCCGGCCGGGGCGCGGACAGTGACCAGCCGTCCCAGGTGACCAGTTGCTCGGGCACGTAGAGGTGGTCGGGATGCATCGCCTCAGGGGGCGGTCTCAGCAGGTGGGCCTGGAAGAAGCCCTCGTCGGAGGCCGTGAGCAGGAGCGGGCCGCCGCGCGGCTGCCGGTATTCCACCTCGCGCTCGTGCAGCGAGAACCACTGGCCCCGGGTCTTGTCCCAGATGTCCAGCCGGTGGCCGCGCACCAGGTTCTCGGCGAAGAGTTCGGGGGCGGGCACCTGGTCGGCCGAGGTGTGGGGGACGGCCCCCGGATTCTGCGGGTCGGGTGTCGCACCTTGCGCCTTCTGCTGCTCGACCACCCGGGTGAACGCCGCGTCGTGCTCGGCTGCCCGGGCGAACTCCTGCTGAAGGCTGCCCATGCGATCGTCTCTGACCAGCGCGATCCCATGGGTCCGCACGGTGGCGAGCCCGGTGGCGTTCTCGGCGGGCCCGATCATCTTTCCTGCGGCGGCGTCGATGTCGGCCGGTTCGAGAGTGAACTTCCCCTTCAGTTCCACCAGGCCGCGGGCGGGTGGCGTCAGCGGGCCGTCGGTCTGCACCCCTGCCCGGGGGGCGAAGACACGGTGGTCCGGAAGGAAGACATATCGCGTGCGGGGCGACACGTCGTGCGACGCCTCTTCTCCCAGTTCGGACTTCCAGTGGGGGATGACTTTCAGGAACAGCTGCCCTGACGAGACGGGGAGCAGGCCGGCCGGAAGGCGGAAGTCCAGAACGAGTCCGAGGTGCCGCAGCAGGGTGGGGTGATCGCCGAGCCAGGTGAGCATCTCGTGGAAGTCGGGGTCGTGCTTCGGGGGTCGCGGTGGTGGCGGCGGTTCTTCGCCTGCGAGGGTGGGTGACTGCGGTGGCATGGCGATCGTGTGGAAGTCGTGCAGGCGCTGGAGCTCCGATGGCATCGGTGGTTCCTCGTCCTCGGCGATGTCGCCGACCGCCGTGGGCGCGTCCCTGGGGCCCACGTCGCCGGGACCCGCGGCGCCCCCGCCGTCCGTAGGGCCGTCGCTGGGTGGCATCACCAGATGTCTGGTGGGGGGCGGCGCCGCCTCGGGTGAGGTCATGGCCGCTGCGGCGTATTTGTCCTTGACGAAGGTGCTGACCTCCTTGGCGGAGTACGTCTGGCAGACCTGGTCCGTATGCCTTTCGAAGGTGTAGGGATCGAGCGGCGTGCCGGCACCGAAGAGCGCCTGCCACAAGTGCACGTCGGGCAGCGGGCCCTGCGGCTTCAGCCCGGTGGCGAAGGGCGTCGAGGGAGCGGGCGTGGTGTCGGGTTCCTCGTCCGCCTCCGTGGATGTGGAGGGCTCGACGGTGCCCTCCCCGGTGGCGAAATCAAAAGTGGCGAGTGCGATCTTCTCCGGCCAGCGGAGGAAATCGGGGAAGTGCGGGGCCAGCGTGAGGCGTCGCGTCGGGTCGGGCGGCTCGGGCGGGGCAGGCCCCAGCAGCCGCGGCGCGATGAACACCGACACCTTGACCTGCGTGCCGTCGGCCGTCAGCCCGGCGGGGAGAACGGTCCAGTTGATCTGCTGTTCGAAGTCCATGGTGGTCTCCACGCGGCTCGCTCACGCGGCGAACGCCGCGCAGTACTTCGGCCAGTCATGCTCCTTCGAGAAGCACTGCGCGAAGGTCGGGTCGACCGGCGCGCCGGCGAAGCTCCGCTCCAGTGCGAGCGAAACGGACTTGCTGAAGAAGGCGATCCGTACGCTGACCGTGAGGGTGCCCCTGCCACGGACCGTCGACTGCTTGCCCTTCTTCTCGTACGTGAGCTCCAGATAGAATTCGACGGACACCGTGACGATGCCCAGCACCGTCAGGAAGCCGTTGCACCGCAGGTAGCCGGACAGTTTGACCTCGTCCTTGTCGACTCCCTTGACGAGCGTGAAGCGGATGCCCGCCATGATGGAGACCCCGCCGCTCGCCACTCCGAGGTCCAGCGCCGCGGCGCCGCCGAATTCGATGGCACCCTGGACCTCACGCACGCCACTGGCGTCGACCAGCAAGGAGAAGTAGCCGCCTCCGCCGAACAGGGAGACCGTGAGGTTGAAGGGATGCTTCTGCTCGCAGACCGAGAAGCGGAAAGAGACCGGCTTGCCGTCGAAGGGGATCGCCAGCTCGGCCGCCAGGGAGAGGTTGGCCAGGTTGAAGACGCCGAGGGAGAGGGTGGGAACGGCGAGTGTGTATCCGGCACGGATGCCGGTGGTCTGGACGTCGATGAACGCGCCGGCGCCGAAGACATCGGCGGGCAGGGCGCTGCGGAGGGTGTTGACGAACTCCATGGCACCCCGGAATTTCAGCTCCACACCGGAGGCCGTCACTTCGGGCTTCTGACCCGGGCCGGTCTTGAACCTCAGCTCCTCGAACTCCACTCGGGCCATGCCCAGGAAGTCCAGCGCGAAGTGGCTCAGGCTGCCCTGCACCGTTGACTTGGCGACGGCGTCCGTCGAACGGACGGTCCGGGCGTCCAGGATCAGCGACGCCTTGGACACGTCGATCAGGGGGGCCGCAGGCGGGGCCAACGCCGGCTTCCACACATACCGCAGTTCCTTGCCTTGTCCGTCGGCCAGGTCGCGCATACGCAGCACGGGCGCGGGCAGCAGACGCTTCGCGTCCGTGAGTATGTTCTCGATCTGCTCGTCGGTCAGCTGCCGCAGCGCGCCGAGTTGGTCCTTGGGAGGGTCCGCCAGGTACTTGCTGAGGTCGATGCCGAGCAGTTGTGCCCCGCCGAAAGCGTCTCTGATGATTTCGATGTCGCGAGCACCAGTCACCACTCCGGTAGGGTCCGTCTTGAAGACGTCGGGGATGATGCCCGCCTGGCTGGTGATCGTCTTCACCATGGCATCGGGGCTGGAGAGTCCGCCCGCCTGCGCCGCGCCGAAGACGAGCTTGAGCTGGTTCTTCAGATCCAGGTACGCCCCTGCCGGATGCCCGTCCATGGTCTGCCGCAGATATGTGTCGTTGAACTCGACCTTGAGGTAGCCGGCGTTCGGGGTGAACTGCTCCACGGCGGGGACGCGGACCTCAGCGGCCGCGACGCAGGGTTGGCCCACCACCCTCGTGCCGTTCGACCCGAGCTGGAAGGTCAGGGTGTCGACCGCGTGACTGGTGCTGCCGGGAGCGCCGGGCGGGGGCTGCGCCATCGCCATTACCTGGCCATGCAGCTTCCGCGTCTGGCGTTGCTCCATCTTTTTGGGCTCGGCCTGTGTGTTTTCCTTCTGCGGATCGTAGAGGTCGTTCAACTGCTTCTGTTCATCGTCGCCCAGTCCGTCGGGAACGAACACCAACGGCATGGTGAAGCTCACCTTGCGGGCCTCGGAATCCGTGCCGATCAAGGTGAATTCATGGTCCTTTCCGGATTCCTTGAGACGCACCCAGAAGGCCGTGAGTTCCGGCTCGTCCTGTTCGGGGGGCGGCGGGGGGTCGGGAGGGGGCTTGGGCGGAATGATCGGCGGGGTGACGCGGTCGGTGATGCGCAGCACCTGGAACGGCATCTCGCGTCCCCCGTGCTGGAAGCCGTTGCCCGCTCCGTACGTCTTCTCCGGCTGCTTGACGATGATGCGGTCCTCCCGCTGTAGGTAGGCGACGATTCCGTCGTCCGGACGCGCGATGAAGAGTCGCTTGTACTCCTGCATGTGCAGGGCCTCATGGCCTGTGGACAAGTGGCCGTGGTGGACGATGCGGACGTACTGGTCACGCCCCAGCCCTGTGATGTGGTCGTAGGCCACCAGACCCGGGACACGCCGGCCGACCTCTACGTAGCGGGCGACGGCGGCACGATCCGTCAACGGATCCCAGGCACCGTGCAGATGGGCAGACGTGCCCATAGGCGTGATGAAGAACTGCTCCGCGCGCAAGGGATCACTGTGGACCTCGAGCGGCCCGCCTATTCCTGGCAATGGGATGCGGCTGGTGAGAGTCACGAGGTCCTGCAGGACAGGCGCTGTGTACGGAGCACCGGGTGGCAGCGTCCCGCCGTTCGTGACCGTCGCGAAGGCCCGCAGCCTCACGCTGCCGTCAGATGCACCGAGCCCGGCGCCGTCCGGTGCGGGGTGCAGCCGGACATGCCACAACGCGGTGCGGCCGTCGGCTTGTTGGGGCTGCGGCGCGCCCGACCAGTCCACGGGCTCGTCGTAGCTGATCAACAGCCGGGTGGGGAACTCGATGACGCTTCTGGGGATGCCCTGGAAGACCGTCGTCCCCGGCGTGTCCGGGACCTGTTGGCCATCGGGCACCCTGAGTGGCACCAGGCGCTCCCAGTCGAGCAACTCGTCCAGCGACAGGTCGAGCTCCTTGATGTCGTCCGGCACGGAGAAGGCCAGCCGGGTGGAGCCGGCGGTGACCGCCTGCATGGGAGCAGTGACCTTGTTCAGATGATCGGGGACCTCTTCCACCACGTGCTGCGGCGGCAGACCGACGAGGATGAAGGCGTTCGGTGCGTCGGGGGTGCGCACGAGACGGTGGCGGGCGCCGTCGAAGTGCAGGCCCATCAGTGTGATGTCGACGACAAGCATGTCCGCCGGCCGCACCACCCGGAACGGCCCCTCCGCGACGTCCACCTCGTGCGGCGGCGGGGGTTCCGGGGGCCCGTCCCCAGGATGAGGACCAGGACCGGGGCCGGGATGCGGACCAGGACCAGGGTGCGGACCGGGACCAGGGTGCGGGCCGGGACCGTGCGGGGGGCCGGGGTGCGGGCCGTGCCGCGGACCGGACCCGCCGCGTCGGCCGCCACCACCCCCACCGAATCCGCCTCCCCCGAACTCCCTCCCGGGATGGTTGCGCAGCTCCTCCCCCAGCCTGAGGGACACGGGACGGCGGGTACGGAATGACATGAGGAACGCCTCACCCGGGCTCATGGGAAGCTGAAGAAGGAGTCGTGGGTGCGGTGAGGTGCGACGACGGTGCCTTCACCGCTTTTCCACGCTCTCTTCCATGCTCACTCCGGTGGCGGACGCCCGCCACTGGGGAGCGACAGCCGTCGACGCGACGGCACCACCCGGCCCCGACCGCCGTCACCCCTCCTCGACGACCAGGCCGGACAGCTCCGTTGCCGCATCGGCGAGGGCCGCGGGGTAGGCGTCCCCCGATCAGCGGCCTGTCCAACCACGGTGAGGCTCCGTCGAGTTGCCGACGAGCGCGGCCGACGGCGATCGGGTGCGGGCCCGCACCCAGGGGTCTAGCGTGGAAAGGGAGCCGCCGTGCCGCCCCTGACCCGGACGACGTCCCGGCCCCCACCCTGCTCCTCTCCCCCAGGCGGATCGCTATGTCCTCCACCGTTCGCATCGCCGGCGCGCTGCCCACGCCGGACGCCGACCCGAGCCTGAGCGTCGTCTTCGCCGGCGGCTGGTCGGTGGGTTACGACTGGGCGGCGGACCACGTGGTCACCGCGGGTGCGCCGACCCAACCGCTCTTCCCCGCGCCGTTCGACCGTGATCTGGACGGCGCGCTGCTCGGCCAACAGGCCTTCAGTGACTTCGAGTACGTCTTCCAGGGCGGCAACTACCAGCGGATCAAGCTGGTCGGACTGCAGCCGGACGGCGACCCCGCCTCGACGGCGGACAACTGGTTCCTGCCGTCCGACTGGACCACGCTCGACGCCGTCTTCCCCGGCGGTGGCGTGAAGAGCGGCTTCGCCTACTTCTTCCACGGCTCGGACTACATGCGCTTCGACTGGCCGGCCAACGCCGCCTCCGTCGGCTACCCGAAGCCGATCGGCCCGAACTGGCACACCAGCGGCGACTTCACCCGCGACCTGGACGGCGAGATCACCGGCCTGCGGGCCTTCGGCACCAAGGCGTACCTGTTCCGGACCGTCACCACCATGGTGAACCAGGACGGCCGACGGACCTCGAGCGGTGGCTTCGTCGTGAATGCGCCGGTCTACTGCCGTTACGACTTCAACCACGAGGTCGTTGACAACACCGTCACCGATCCGGCCGACGTCGTCGAGCAGTGGAACGGCCTCTTTCCGCTGCTCGACGCCGGACCCGCCATCGAGCTCGCGCTGGACTGGATCGGCCGAGCCGAAACAGCGGCCGCCGCGACTCCGCTCGATCCCGCCACCCTGACGGCGTTCGCGCATCACTTCATGACCGGGTCCCCGGACACGACCGTGGTCAACACGGTCCGCGACCGGCTCCGGCAAATCCGCGAACGGCTCACCGCACTTCCGGACCAGTTCAAGTGGACGGCGGACCTGGGGTTCGCGGCAGCGACCACGCCGGGCACACTGACCGAGATCGGGAACGAGTTCTCGAATTTCCACGGGCCCAACGGCCGGGCGGCGGCGCTGATCCACGAGGCGAGCCACTTCCGCTTCGACGCCGGCGTCGACGTACCGGAGTGGTCGGGCGAGGTGGTCGCCGGAGTGCAGCAGGGCCCGGCCGTGATCAACGGCGTCACCATGCCCCGCTACAGCACCATCCCGACCGCAGACGCCCTGGTCAACCCGAGTTCGTACGCCGCGTTCGCCCAGGAGACCGCGCTGGGCGAGGACACCCGGTTCGGTGCCGCCCGGCCCCAGCTCTGAACGTGGCGCTCATGGGCACCCATGCGGCACTCATCCAGCACCCGCCGCCTCACCCGGCGCCGGCGCCGTCCGCACGGCCACCGGGTACTCGCTCGGCGACATTTCCATGTGACCTGTGCGGGTGTCTCATAGCCTGCGCGAATGAAGCGGATTCAGTGGGCCGCCGGCGCGATCGTCGGCGCAGCGGTGGGCGACGCGCTGGGCGGGCCCTTCGAGTTCGGTCCCCAGGGAGCGTTCTCCGCGCGGTTTCCCGCGTCTGGTGCCGGTGGCGAGATGTGCGGAGGCGGTGGCTGGGACCCCGGCGAGGCCACTGACGACACGCAGATGGCCGTCCTGGTCGCGGAGTCGCTGCTGGAGCAGGGCGGACTGGATCTTCCCGACATCTTCGCCCGTTTCCAGCGGTGGGCGGCATCAGAGCCCAAGGACATCGGCCTGCAGACCGAAGACGTCCTGACCAACGGCATGCCCTGGGACCTCGCCGCCGCGATCCATTTCCAGGTCAACCAACGAGCGGCCGGAAACGGCTCCTTGATGCGGGCATCGACCTCCGCAGTCCACTTCGCGGCCGCCGGCCAGGAAGCCACCATGGACGCCGCGCGCCGCATCGCCGCTCTCACCCACGGTGACCGCGCGGCCTGGGAAGGAACCGCGATCTTCCACGCACTCATCCGCGTCATGTTCGAGGACACCGACCCCCTCACCGCGCTCCCGGACATCCTGGCTCATGTCCACCCCGACCACCGCAGCCGTTACGCCACCGTCCTCTCGCCCGACTGGCACCCCGATGAGGCAACCGAGTTCAACGGTGCCGTCTGGCCCTGCCTGGGCTCCGCTGTCTGGGCCCTGCGCACCACCACCGGGTTCGAAGACGCGATACGCGCGGCCATCGACCTCGGCGGCGACACGGACACCGTCGCCGCGGTGACCGGAGGCCTCGCGGGGGCGTACTACGGGCTGGACGCCATCCCCGCCCGCTGGACCCAGCCACTCCATGTCCCCCTCCCAGGCTTCGACGGACGGGTACTGCACCTGGCAGATCTGCTCCACCTTGCACACCGCCTCGGAGGCGGCCGTTGACAAGGTCAGTTGAACGGGCAACCGCTAATAGCGGAACGCCAGTTCAGCGTTTCTCGCACGGTTGCGATGCCATAACGACAGCCATAGGGTTGTGACTGGCGGATATGCCACAGAAAGGCTCCATCCTGGCAGTTCCCGCAGTGGGCCACGGCGGCGAGACAGCAGGACATTTTGGAGCTCTGGGGACTCGGTAATGCGGGTCGGCGCGTGCAGGCCCGTGCGGTCGGCGCGAGGAGAACAACCATGACAACCTCCCATGCCCCAGCACCGCACAGAACTCCGGCCGGGCTGAAACTCGGCGGCGTGGAGTCTGAGCATCATCCCTGGAAGATACGCCTTGTGGATCACCCCAAGCGCTTCGAATCGGCGTACTTTCGCGCGGCCAAGGGGACGGCGCACAAGATTCTCGCGGAAATGGACAACGACGACCTTCCTTATGAGCCCCGGCCCTCCGGTGCCCAGCATTGGGAGATGCACCACGGTGGCAGCCTGTGGGTCAAGGGGCGTGACGGTTGGCGGATGTATCGCGCCAGGGTCGGAATCGAGTGGAGCATGCAGTTCTGCGCCGAGCCGTCGAAGGTGGATCGGCTGCGCCGGGATGCGGCTGAGCTGGTCGACGCCTTCCCTCTCACCCTGCCTGCTCTGGCGGCGCTGGGGTACGAAGAGTCGGCAGACCTGCTCCGGACCCCGGTCACGGACGCCGATGGCGTCGAGCGGTGGACCGACTGCCTGTTCAACGCCTGTGTGCCGATGAGCCACGGCAACCACCAGGGAGTCCTGCCGCAGGTTCCCGGGGAGCACCACTACCCCTGGCCCGTGAAAGGCGCGGACTTCGTCCGTTATGAGGACTTCGAGCTGTGGGTGACCCTGCCTGACGGGACTCACGGCGCCGTCGCTCCGGTGGACCGGCGAGGCTCGGGTGACGGTCACGTACGTCTGGTCCACGTGCCGGAGGAGAGCGAGGCGGCGCAAGCGTTCGTGCAAGCGCAGGAGCAGGGCAAGATGGCGGTATTGCCGCCCAACAGTTCCGTGGCGCTACAGGCGTTCGGTCAGCAGATCGAGCCGGATCGGCGGACTGCGTCCGGCCCGCTGGTGTCCCCGTCGCGTCGGGCTCGTACATCGAGGCGGGCCGCCAGCCATTCGGGGTAGCCGAGGTGCAGACATGTCGCGCAATATCGTCATCTGCTTGGACGGTTCGGGCAACCAGGTGGGTGCCAGTCACCCCACCAACGTGGTGAGGCTGTTCGAGATGCTCGAGGCGGACCACCCCGAACGTCAGCTGCTCTACTACGACCCGGGCGTGGGCACCATGTCGTCGGCCACCGCGCGCGGTCCGGCCAGTCGCTGGCTCTCCCGCATGTGCGGGCTGGCCTTCGGCACCGGGCTGAAGGCCAACCTCACCGAGGCGTACACCTACTTGATGCAGCACTGGCAGCCAGGCGATCGTGTGTACGTTTTCGGCTTCAGTCGCGGCGCGTACACAGCCCGCGCACTCGTCGGCATGCTCAACAAACCCGGACTCATGCGCCCCGGCTCGGAAAACCTGGTCGCGTACGCCGTGGCGAAGTACGCGTTCAATCAGGACATCGAGGCGAGCCAGGAGCAGGTCGCCCGCTTCTCAGGCGCCTTCTGCCGGCGGACCGAGAGCGAGCCATTGTGGGCAGCGGTGAAACAGAACAACCCGCGGCAGGTCTCACACCATGCCCTGCCGGTCGCCTATCTCGGCCTCTGGGACACAGTGAAGGCAGCCGGTGTGCTCCGGCTGGGCAATCTGCGCTGGCCCTACACCCGTCAACTGCCCAACGCCGCGCGCATCCGCCATGCCGTGTCCCTCGATGAAAGACGTCGCCCTTATCGCGAATACCTCGTCACCGCCCGCGAAGGACGTCTGCGGGACTCGGCTCAAGAGGTGTGGTTCGCCGGTGTCCATTCCGACGTGGGCGGCACCTTCACACATGCCGCGGGCGCACCCTTGCTCTCCTCGATACCTCTGAAATGGATCGTCGACGGCGTCCATCAGGAGCTGGATTTCGTGCCCGACGCCTACGCCGAAGCCTGCGCCCTGACCGAGGACTTCGCCGACGCACCCCTCCACGACAACGGACCGCTGTGGATCCTGGCGGGTCGGCGCACCCGCCCCGTACCGAAGGATGCGTCGCTGCACGCGAGCGTCAGGCTGCGGCGCGAGCACGATCCCGGCTACCGCCCCGACCTCCCCGGTCCGCAGGAGGCAGGGCGCTGGGCCGACCCCGACTGGGCCAAGACGATGTGAAAGCGCGTCCCCGACTCCACCGTTCCGCGCCGCTGGGCGATTCCTCGGCACCGAGAACAAGCCTGCCACCGTCCAGGGTGAGGGCGGCCCTGTTCCCGGGCCCGCCCCCCCCCCCGGCCCGCCCCCCC